>JACQXY010000051.1 GCA_016208485.1 Acidobacteriota bacterium
CCCCTCGAGGACCTTCACCGAGCTACCCGGCTCCGCCGTGCCCGAGAAGGCGACCGCTGCGTCCTTCAGGACCGCTCCCTCCGCGGGAGCGAGGATCGACGGCGCGCCGGGCGCGGTCTTGTCGACCGTGTAGTCGAACACGCCTGCTCCGGTGCCCACGTAGACCTTGTTCCCGGTCGGATCGATGGCCAGGGAGAAGAGAGAGAGGTTTGTCAGCCCGTCGTTGAACGTCGTCCAGGTGACGCCGCCATCGGTGCTCTTGAACACCACATCGGCGTGGCTCGCGAAGTAGAGGGTGTGCGGATCGGCCGGGTCGATGATCAGGTCCATGACGTCCATCTCGTTTAGCTGGTCCCACGAGAGGCCCCCGTCGGTGCTCTTGAATACCCCGCCGGAGACCTCCATGTAGCGCGCGAAGCCCGCGTAGACCGTCTGGGGGTCGGATGGGTCCACCGCCAGCGCCTTGAGTGCCGTGGGGGCGGGGACGAGCCCGGCGCTCATCGGAGCCCAGGTCGCGCCGCCGTCGGTGCTCTTGAACACGCTCCCGGCCCAATACGGATCGACGCCCGCGTAGATCGTGGCGCTGTCCGTGGGGTCCAGGGCGAGCGCGCGAACGGAGACTGTCGTGCCGTAGGTGCGTGAGAGACTCGTCGGCGCCCAGGTCACACCTCCGTCGGTGGTCTTGTAGACACCGTCGTTGGTCCCGGCGTAGACCGTCTCGGGGTTTCCGGAGTCGATGGCGAGGGCGTACGCCCAGCCCGTGGCGAGCCCGGTCTGTGACCAGGAGGCGCCTCCATTGACGGTCTTGAAGAGGCCGGGCCCGGGGTTCCCGGGGCCGCGGACGGTGTTGTCCGCGCTGCCCGCGTAGGCGACCAGCGAGTTCGTGGGGTCGACCGCGAGGGACCACACTCCCTCGCTCGCCGGAAGACCGTTGCCGGCAGGATCCCATGTCCCTCCCCCGTCCATCGAGACGAACATCGAGTAGTAGTTCGAGAGCCCCATGAAGTTGAACGTTCCCGCGTAGATTCGCTCAGGAGAGGATGGCGAGAGCGCCACGCGCATGATCGCGATGTCGGCGGGGAAGCCGTGGTTGAGGGGACCTCTCCACGTAGTCCCGGCATCGTCGCTCCGGAATGCCCCGAACGCGGTGCCCCCGTACAGGACGGAGGGGTCCGAGGGGGCGATGGCGATCGCGTGCGCGTAGGCTTCGGGGACGGGAATGCCCTCATCGGAAGGGGCCCAGCTTGCCGCTCCGTCGGTCGACTTGTAGAAGGAGCGCTCGCCCGAGCCCGCCGCCAGGTAGATCGTCGAGGGCGCCGAGGGGTGAATGGCGATCGACCACATCATGTGGCTGCCGGCAAGGCCCGCCGTTGCCGCCGCCCAGCTTTGGCCACCGTCGACGGACTTGAACAACTGGGGCTCGCCCGCGTTGGGCGCCGCGTAGACCACCTGAGGCGACGACGGGTCGACCGCCAACCCGAACACGGCGTAGGTGTTCGTGATTCCCTCGTTGGCCGGGCTCCAGCTTGCTCCCGCGTCGGTGGACCGGAAGACCCTGGCGCCGCCGTCGCTCGCGAACAGCGCTGCGTACAGGGTCGTGGGGCTCGAGGGGGCGACGGCGATGGAGTACACCTTGGAGTCGGGCGGGAGTCCCGCGTTGGCCTCGGTCCAGGTCGCCGCGCCGTCGGTGGACTTGAGCAACCCTGCGCCGCCGTAGGTCCCCGCGTACAGCGTCTGGGAGTTCAGGGGGTCGATGGCGAGCGCCCGGACCGACCGCTGGTAGATGTCCTCGGAGAGAAGGCCCGTGCTCGCCGCCGCCCAGGTTGCCCCTCCATCGGTGGTCTTGAAGACGCCGGTGTTGTAGGCCCCCGCGTAGAGGGTCTCGGGGTTCGATGGGTCCATGACGAGGGTGTAGACGTGCGTGGAGCCTCCGCTCTCGAACTGAATCCCGGCGCCGGCGGGAACCCACGTTTCCCCGCCGTCTGTGGTCTTGAACACCTGGTCTCTGTTCGGCAGCGCCGCGTAGGCGATCTGGGGATCGGCGGGATGGACTACCACGACGCAAGCGCAAAACCCGCTCGCCGGCCCGTTCGTGGACCATGCGCTGGCGGCCGCTTCCGCGCTCGCCGGCGCGGCGGAGCCGATCAGAAAAGCGGTCAAACCCAGCGCAACCAGGCGCCGGAGTCTCGGGCGAACGGACATCGCGGACCCCCCACGTGAGAGATTGCCTGCTCTGTCTTGTTCGCCGAGGCAATCGCCTCATCCTGCCGCCGAGTCGGCGTATTATTGCCATGGCATAGATCTGTCAAAGGAGGAGTGCCGGATGGCTGTCGACCGGACCTTGGAGGTTGTCGGTCTCGACGAGGCCGAGGAGGCGGTGTACCGGGCGCTGCTGGACGCTCCCGGCTCGTCGCTCACGGTGCTGGCGCGAACGACCGGCGTGGCGGCGCGGCGGGTCCGAGCGGCCCTGGAGACGCTCGAGGCGAAGGGGCTCGTCAGCCGTGCCCCAGGAAAGACCGCACGGTTCGTGCCGGTGCCACCGGACATCGCGATCGAAGGTTTGGTCCTGCGCCGGAGGGAGGAGCTGGAGGCGGTGCGCCTGGTTGCCGCGCAACTGGCCGAGCGAGCGCGCGCCTCGGCGGCGCGCACCGGCACCGTCGACCTGGTCGAGATCGTCACCGGGCGCGAAGCGGTGTCCGAGCGCTTCATGCAGATCAAGCGGTCCGCGCGAGAAGAAGTCCTGATCCTCGACCGGCCCCCGTATGCGCACGACCCGAGGGACGACGTCCCCGAGTTCGACGAGATGGCCGCCGCCGTGCATCACCGGGTGCTGTACGACCGCGAGGCGTTCGAGGTCCCCGGGAGGCTCGCGCTCGTGAGGCGCGCCGCCGCGGTCGGGGAGGAGGCGCGCACGATAGCCCGCGTGCCGATGAAGATGGTCGTCGCCGACCGCCGCGTGGCTCTGCTGCCGCTCAGCCTTCAGAAGGCCGACACGGGTGCGCTCGTGGTGCACCGCTCGATGCTCCTCGACGCCCTCACGACCCTCTTCGAGATCCTGTGGGCGCAGGCCACCCCCGTCGGCTTCGGCGGCACTCTGCCCGACGTGCAGGGCCCGTCCCTGTCGGACGAGGATCATGACCTGCTCCTGCTCCTGGCAACCGGCCTGAAGGACCAGGCGATCGCCCGCCAGCTCGGCATCGGCCTCCGCACGCTGGCGCGCCGGATCAGCGCGCTCATGACCTCGCTCGGCGCCGAGACCCGCTTCCAGGCCGGCCTCGAGGCGGCGCGGCGGGGATGGGCCGGGCGCGCGGCCGAGGAGCCGGGCCCGAGACCTAGGGCCTCTTCCCCGCGAACCGCTCAACCTTCGGCGGGTAGATCCTGAGCAAAGCCTCGTCGCTCCTCGACGTGATCGCAACCGTCTCGGCCGTTGAGGTGTCCCCACACCCGGCCTCCCGAGAACCGAAAGACCCAGGGCGGGAAGGTGACGACGACGGCCCTGGCGCTGAGCCGCCGCGACGCGCAGAGGAGCGTCCGGTTCCAGCTGCTCGGTGCGCGCAAGACGCGATCCAAGACCGCGCGACGGACGAGGAGGGAGGTGCGCCGGGAGACCTGTCACACCGGCCGCGCGAGATGATGATCGAGGAGCCTACGTCCGTCGGCATTTACACCGGCGGGCTCCCGTGGCAGGGTTGCCCCACCATGAATGCCTCGCGCCTTCCCGGATGAGTTCACAACCGTTGAGTCGAAGGTACGCGAGGAAGGCGCGGCGCTTCAAGTTGAGATGGTGACTTCTTCGAAATCGTCACCCGCGGCGCTCCGTGCCAACTCACGGTTCATCTCCAGCGCCTCGGCAAGCGCCGAAGTGAGATTCGCCATGAGTTCGTCGCGAGTCTCACCCTGCGAGTTGACGCCCGGAACCTCTTCGACCCAGCCGATCCACCAGCGCCCGTCCTGTCTCACGACCGCCTTGTACTCGCTCTTCATGTGGCCATCCTACGCGTCTTCGGCACCGCGTATCTGCTGCCTAGGCGGATCTGGTTGAGCCCGCCCGCCGCGCGGTGCAAGCGGATCGGATGTGGAGGCTCCCGGTTTGACGGAATGGCGATGCCCCCCTAACATCGGACGCAGTCGTTCAGACGCTCGCGTCTGGTCTGATGCGCCCGATCACGGACCCGGCGCTCCGACGGGAGGACCGCGTGCAAGAGTTTGCCACCCTGGGGCGAGAGATCCCCGACGAACTCACCGAGCGGCTCTTTGCCGCGGCGTTCGCGTGCTTCTCGGAGAAGGGCTTCGAGCGCACGACGATGGACGACGTTGCTGCGCGCGCCGGCGTGGCGCGGGCGACCCTCTACTACTACTTCCGGGGCAAGGACGAGCTGTTCCTCTTCCTGCTCCTCCAGGGGGTCGGGATCCTTCGGGGGGCTCTGGACGATGCGGTGTCGTCAAGCGGAACCGCGCGCGAGCGCCTCGAGCGGACCCTGGACCGGCTGATCGACCTTTTCGTCGAGTACCGCGACGTCCTCGTCGTGGCGATCCAGCAGTTCGGGCGCATCGAGCGCGGCCTGGGCGAGGACAAGCACTGGTTCCAGGAGCAATCGACGGGAGCGCTGCGCGACCTCCTCCGGGAGGGAGCCGCCGACGGGACCTTGCGTCCCCTTGATCCGGACGGGACGGCGGTGGCGATCTTCGGGGGGATGTGCTGGCGGGTCCTCCACCACGTCCAGGCCGGCGGAGAGATCCCGGTCGAGGCGCTGAAGTCGGAGATGAAGGCGTTCGTCGTCGGAGGCCTCGGTGTTTGAGCGGGTTGGGCGCCTCGCCGTCCGCCACTTCGTGCTCGTGGTCCTTGGCTGGGCGGCGCTCCTCGGCGGGCTGAAGATGGCGGCCCCGCCGCTGCGGGAGGCGCTCACCTTCGACGACGCGGCGTTCCTGAGCGACTCCGCGGAGAGCATCCGCGCCGCCCGCACGCTGTCGGAGGCCTGGCCCGACGACACCTTCGGGGACTCGGCGGCCGTCGTGATCGAGCGGAGATCCGGACGCCTCACCCCCGCCGACCTCGACTGGATGGCCGGTCTCGAGGCCTGGATGGCGGGTCCTGAGGGCCCCGAGGTGATCCAGTTCACTCAGTCGATCCGGTCGCGCCCGGAACTCGCGCGCGCGCTCCTCTCGAAGGACGGCCGGGCCACGCTCTTGCTCGCGGCGGTGAGGACCCCGCCGTTCGAGCCTCCGACGAACGAGGCGGTGGCCGCGATCCGCGCGCACATCGAGGCGACGAGGCCGGCCGGGCTCGGCGTCTTTCTCACCGGCCAGTCGGCGGTCGGAGCCGACGAGCACGCCGCGATCAGCGACTCTGTTTCCAAGACGACGGTGATAACGCTCGTCCTCATCATCCTCATCCTGCTCTTCATCTACCGTTCGCCGGTGGCCCCGCTCGTGCCTCTCGTCACGATCGGCGTCGCGCTCGGCGTCGCCCAGGGCGCCATTGCGCTGCTCGCGCAGGCGGGGATGAAGGTCTCCTCGCTCGTCGAGATGTTCATGGTCGTGATCATCTTCGGCGCCGGGACCGACTACTGCCTGTTCGTGATCTCCCGGTTCCGCGAGGACGTCTCGCGCTCGCGCGAGTACCGCGCCACGCTCGTGTCGACGTTCGCCGTCGTCGGCGCGGTGATCGCGTCCTCAGCGAGCACCGTGATCGTCGGATTCCTGTCGCAGGGCGCCGGGCACTTCGGCATGTTCCGCTCGACCGGCCCGGCGATGGCGATCGCGATCTCGGTCACCCTCCTCGCGGGGCTCACCCTCACCCCGGCGCTGATGCGAGCCTTCGGACGGATGCTGTTCTGGCCGGCGCACCCCGAGCGCCTCCCGACCCCCCTCGACGCCGCCGCCGAGGAGGGCGTCGCGTGAGGCCCTTCCGCATCGAGAACGGGTGGGTCCGGCTCGCCGGGCTGATTCGCCGCCGCCCGAGGCGCGTCTTCGCGATCTCGCTCCTGCTGCTGCTCGCGCCGGCCGCGGCGGCCGGGCACGCGAAGCTCTCCTACAACGTGCTCTCCGAGCTGCCTCCGGGGGTCGGATCGGTCGCGGGGTACACGGCGCTCGGACGCCACTTCGACGAGGGCCAGATCGCGCCGGTCCTGGTCGTCGTGCGCGGCGGCCGTTCGCTCTGGGACGACGCGAGCTTCCGCGCGATCAACGATCTCACCGTCTCGCTCTCCAAGGTGCACGGCGTGGCCGGGGTCCGCTCGCTCACTCAGCCGACCGGCGGCGTCTTCACCGAGGAGGACCTGAAGCAGGCCGGCGTCGGGGACCTCGCCTCCTTCCCCGACCGCCTGAGCGAGGGAGCCGACGGCGTCGCCCGAGTGGTCGGCGGGCTCGAGCAGATCCGCGCCGGCCTCGCGCGGATGCGCGCGGAGCTTCCTCAGCTCTCTAGCGGGCTCGGGGAGGCCGCGCGCGGCGCCGAGCGCATGCGCGACGGCATCCGCAGGATCCGAGAAGGGATCGCAACCATGCGATCGGGACTCGCGGAGGCAGCCGACGGCCTCGCCAAGCCCGGCGCGCGGAACGACCTCGGCGACATGGCCGAGGAGGCCTCCTCGCGCGCGCTGGCCGCCTTCAAGGGACTCTCGGGGGCGCTCCCGACCTCGCTCGCCGACCCGAGCGTGCAGAAGGCCATGGAGGACGTGGGCTACGCCTACGGCGATCTCACCGGCAATGACCCGCGCACGGGGAGTCCGCCCGAGGGCGACGCCGACGCCGCGCGATATGCGAAGGCCGGCGGCATGGCGGGGAGCCTGCGCGCGATCGCCGTCGGGCTCCGCGCAGCGGTGGACGGGCTCTCGACGATCGACGCCGGGCTCGCGGGGGTGAACGACGGGCTCGCCGAGCTCGGCCCGGGCATGCAGGAGGGCTCGACGGGGGTCCGGGCTTCGGTGGACGGGCTCGCGCGGATGATCGACGGGCTCGACCAGATCCTGCCCGGGCTCGGCCGGCTGCGGACGGGCCTCGCGGAGGGCGCCGGGCGCGTCCGCTCGATGGGGCTCGGCGACCCGGCGGCCGCGGGTAACCTCGGCCTCACCCCGGGCCTCATCGATTCGATCCCCGGGCTCCGGCGGCAGCTTCGCTACTTCGTTTCCTCGGACCTCCGAACGACGCGCCTCTTCGTGACCCTCGCCTACCCGCCGTACGCGGGGGAGTCGTTTCGCGCCGTGGACCAGATCCGAGAGATGTCGAGGTTCGCGCTGAACAAGACCCCGCTCGAGGGGGCCCCCGTCGCGGTCGGCGGGTCAGCGTCTTTCTTCGACGACATCCGGACTCTGTCGGAGGGCGACCTGTCCACCATCATCCCCGCCGTCCTCCTCGGGATCTTCTTGGTCCTCGCGCTGCTGCTGCGCAGCCTGGTCGCTCCGGTCTACCTGATCCTCACCGTGGCGCTGTCGTTCGTCTCGACTCTCGGGCTGACGACGCTCGTGTTCCAGGACCTGCTCGGCCACAGCTCGCTGCCGTGGTGGCTCCCGATATTCCTGTTCGTGATCCTCGTCGCGCTCGGAGCCGACTACAACATCTTCCTCATGTCGCGGATCCGCGAGGAGTCCCGGTCGCACCCGACCGCGGAGGCGACGGCGCGCGGTCTCGCCCTCACCGGCCACGTGATCACCTCGGCCGGGCTGATCCTCGCCGGCACGTTCGCCGCGATGATGGCCGCCAAGCTCGGGAGCCTCCAGCAGATGGGGTTCGCGGTGACGGTCGGCGTGCTCCTGGACACCTTCATCGTCCGGAGCCTGCTCGTGCCCTCGATCGCGACCCTGCTCGGGCGTTTCAACTGGTGGCCGAGCCGGCGCGCGGCCTCTCCCTGATCGGCGGGCTTGTCGGTCGCCGGCTCGAGCTTATCGAGGAGCGTCCGAACCTCGCCGATCCGCCGATCGAGCGCGACCCGCTCGCCCCTCAAGATGTGTCGGAGGACGGCGATCCCCTCGACCCCCAGCCTGGCCTCGCCCCTCGTCACGTCCTCGAGCATCCGACATGATGGCATTCGCGGCGCCCCCGCGCGCGGATTTCCCCGTCCCCCGTACGGGGCACCCGGTCTGGGTCTGCGCCGGGCGTCGTGGGTAGACTTGCAGCGCTGATGCGCATGAACCGGGCGACGTCTCAACGGGCTCGGCGACCGGTTCCGAGCCGCCGAGGGGATGAGGGCGAGTCGGCGGAGGCGTGACGAGAGGGTTCGAGCGCGATGACTGATCGACACATGGAGACCAACTCCCGGCAAGCACGGGTGCGCCCCTGAAGGGTCGCGGGGACGCCGCGAAGATCGCGACCGGGCTTGCGCTCGGCGCGGTCGCGCTCGCGGTCCTCGTCGCGGGACCGCTTCCGTTGTTTGTGTTCGCCCTCGCCCTGGCGATCGTCGCCTCCGGGGAGCTGTTCCGCCTCTCGCGCACGCGCGGCGCGAAGCCGGCGCCGCTCGCCGGCTTTGCCGGCATCGCCGCGCTCTTCTGGGTCGCCTACGAGCGGGGCGAGAGCGCGCCGGCGCTGTTTCCCGGCGTCGTCGCGGCGGCGCTCGCGCTCGCGTTCCTCGCGGTGCTCGCGCGCCGGAGGCGCTCCGGAGCCACCCTCGGGGTCGCGACGACCGCGTTCGCCGTGCTGTACGTGGGGCTGCTCGGAGCCTACGTCGTCGCGATGCGCCGCTCGCCGGACGGGTTCCGGATCACGCTCGCCTTCGGGCTGATGGCCGCGCTGAACGACGCCGGCGCCTACGCCGCCGGGCGGCTGTTCGGGCGCCGCCCCCTCGCGCCTCAGGTGAGCCCGGACAAGACGTGGGAGGGATGCCTCGGCGGCACGGTGCTCACCGTCGCGGTCGCGGCGGTCGCGGCCTCGCGCCTCGCCCCGCCGTTCACCTGGCCGTCGGCGCTCGCGCTCGCGGCGATCACGTCGGTCACCGCTCCGCTTGGGGATCTCGCCGAGTCCATGCTGAAGCGCGACGCGGGCGCCAAAGACTCGGGCACCATCCTTCCCGGCCACGGCGGGGTGCTCGACCGGATCGACAGCATCCTGCTGTCGGCGCCGGTGTTCTTCTACGCCTACCGCGTGCTCGCGCGCTAGGTGCGCCCGTGCGCGCGCTCGGATTCCTCGCCGGCTCGTCCGGCCTGGCGGCGCGGCGTCTCCTGATCCGCCTCGGAGTGACGCTCGGCGTCCTCGGGGTGTTGTTCGCCGGAGCCAACGTCGCGGCCGAGCGCCTGGCCGAGGACCGGCTCGCGGCCCTCGCCCAGGACTCCTTCGATCTCCGCGCGCGCCCGGAGGTGGCGCTCGACGCGTTCCCGATCCTCGTCCGCATCTTCGCAGGGGATCTCCCGGCCGTGAGCCTGCGAGCGTCCGGGATTCGCGCGCAGGGGCTGACGCTGCGCTCGGTGGCGATCGAGCTTCAAGGCATCCGATTTCCCGGGGGCATTCTCGGGCTGCTCTCGAACCCCGAGCGCGCGCGTGTGATCGTGGCCCGCGGGCGCGCGAGCGCCGAGGTGGGCGAGAAGGACCTGAACCGGTTCCTCGCCGGCAAGAAGGTGGGCGCGTCGGTGAGGCTTCTCGACGGGCGCGCGGTATTGCGCGCCCGGCGGGTCGTCGGCGGGCGCTCCCGGGTGATCGAGGCGACGGGCAGGATCCGGCTCGGCCGGGGTGCGATCTTCTTCGACGCCGAGAAGGTGACGGTCGATGGGCGGGCTCCGCCGGCCTCCTGGCGTGCCGAAGCGCGGCGCGCGGCCTCGTTCCGCGTGGACCTGCCCAAGCTGCCCGGGGGCCTCCGGGTCCAGCGCCTCGAGATTCTCCGCGGGGCCATCCGGCTCTCGGCGACGGTTCGGGACTACGAGATGAGGCTGCGCCCGCCGGCGGCCAAGCCGGGGAGCAAGCCGGGGAGCAAGCCGAGCAGCCGGGGTTGACGTGAGGGCCGCGCGAGTTTATAAGATATTTAAGTTAGAAACTCCGAGTAGTGGGAAAGTTTTCCAGGTCGGAATGCCCCGGATCTGATTTGAGTGACCGCAGGGCGGCGTGACCGCATGCGGCGTGACCGCAGGCGACGTGACCACAGGAGGTTCGAGCGAGCATGACGGCAACCGCTGAGAGCGACTCTCGCGTGGCGAGGGCACTCGCCGCCCCCACGCGCGCGGCGATCCTCGATCTGCTCAAGGCCCGAGGCCCCCTCGCCGTGAAAGAGGTCGCCGACGAGGCCGAGGTCCACCCGAACGTTGCCCGGGGCCATCTCGAGGTCCTTTCGTCCGCCGGCCTGGTGCGCACGTCCTGGCGGCGCCACTCCGCCGGGGGGCGCCCGGCGAAGGTCTACGAGGCGGCGCCCGGCCACACCGAGGAGGGCGGGCACCTCGTGTCGGAGATCCTCGCGACGGTTCTCGAGCTGGCGGCGCCGTCCCCGCCGGTCGCGCGGCAGGTGGCCGAGTCCGCCGGCGAGCGGCTCGGGCGTCGCTTCAACCCCGGCCCCGGAGCGACCTTCGACGAGCAGGCCGAGGCGCTGCTGCGAGCGCTCTCTACGGTGTCCGGCGGAATGCGCGTCCGCGACCGGGGACCGGACTGGGTGGAGTTCGAGGACTTCGACTGTCCGTTCAAGGGGATCGCCGAGCAGCACCCCGAGACCGCGTGCACGCTCGACAAGGCTCTGAAGGAGGGCGTGATGCGCGCGCTCGGGACCGACGCCTTCGTCGAGCTGGTCACCTCGGTCGCCTGGGGCGACCCGACCTGCCGCGAGGTCGTGCGCGTGCGCTCGAGCGGGTAGCGCCCGGCGGAGGGCTCCCCGATTGCGCTCGGCCCACCGCTTCCGCCGGTGCGCGGGAGACTCCTTCCCTCCGAAGTCTTGCACCGGCTTCGCGAGGCTGAGAGGTGACGGGGCCGGCCGCCGTCGGGCGAGCCAGGGCGCTCCTCGCGACGGTCGACCTCATCGCGGTCGACGACACGCTGCTCGACACGGCGGGGACGCTCGGCCCGACCTCAGGGGGAAGCCTGGACGCGATCCACCTCGCCCTCCTGCCGTTGTGCTAGGCTCGCGCCCGGGAGGAAGCGATGCTTGCGTTCAAGGCCCTCGAGGCGTCGTTCATCAGCCTGCTCACCGCGATGACCCTCGCGACGGGCTTGTTCGGTCTGGCGGTCATCGTGCGCCTCGTCGAGCCGCGCGGTCTCCGGGCGTTCCTGCGGCGGCTGTCCGGCCGTTCCTCGTAGCGCTTCGCACGTGCCGCGCCGCCCTCGCCGCCGGGGACTCTCGCGGCCGCGGGTCGACTGGAGGTTGGCGTGGCCCTCGATTTCTCGTTCACCGAAGAGCAGCTTGCGTTCCGGAAGTCCGTCCGCGACTTCGCCGAGAAGGTCGTCTGGCCCGGCTCCGGGCAGCGCGACGTCGAGGGGCGGTTCGACCCCGAGATCTGGCGCGCCTGCGGCGATTTCGGCCTGTGCGGGCTCCCGATTCCCGAGGAGTACGGTGGGCAGGGCGCCGACATCGTCACGAGCTGCCTCGCGCTCGAGGGGCTCGAGGAGGGCGGGCGCGACTCCGGCCTGCTCCTCTCCCTCGGCGCTCACCTGTGCATCGGGACTGTGCCGATCTGGCTCCACGGGACCGAGGAGCAGCGCCGCCGGTACCTCCCGAAGCTCTGCTCGGGCGAGTGGATCGGCGCGTTCGCGATCACCGAGCCGGAGGCGGGCTCCGACGCCGCCGCGATCAAGACCACGGCGCGCCGGGACGGCGAGCACTGGGTGCTCGACGGCACGAAGACCTTCATCACGAACGGCCCGGTCGCCGATGTGGTGAACGTGGTCGCCGTGACCGATCCCTCGGCAGCCTCCGGGCAGCGGATGTCCTGCTTCATGGTCGACAAGGGCACGCCCGGCATGACGGCCGGCAAGCACATGGACAAGATGGGGAACCGCTCGTCGCCGACGTCGGAGATGTTTTTCTCCGACTGCGCCGTCCACGAGTCCCAGATGCTCGGGCCCGAGGGCTCGGCGCTCTGGAAGGTCGGCTTCGAGTGCTTCGACTGGGAGCGCACGGTGATGATCGCGGCCTCGATCGGTGGGATGGAGGCGCAGCTCGGCGCGTGCGTGGAGTACGCGAAGCAGCGCGTCGCCTTCGGCAAGCCGATCGCCCAGTTCGAGATGATCCAGGACAAGCTCGCACGCATGCGCGTGAGCATCAACGCCTCGCGCTGGCTCCTCTACCACGCGGCCTGGCTGAAGCAGCAGGGGCTGCCGCACATGCAGGAGGCCTCGATCGCCAAGTACTTCATCGCCGACGCCGGCATGCAGAACGCGCTGGAGGCCGTGCAGATCTTCGGCGGGTACGGCTACGTGAAGGAGTTCCCGGTGGAGCGCTCGATCCGCGACGCGAAGCTCGCCGCGATCGGCGGGGGGACCTCCGAGATCCAGAAGATGATCATCGCGCGCACGATGCTCGGCGGATGAAGCGGCAGCCGCCGGCTCCACCGGCCGTCACCGAGCGCTTCATCGAGGTCGGCGGAGTGCGCGTGCGCCTCCTGGAGTCCGGCTCGGGGAGAACCCCCTTCCTGCTCCTCCACGGGCTCGGCGCGAGCGCGACGAAGTGGCGCGCGGTCCTGCCGCTCCTCGGCCGGCGCTCGCTCGCCCCCGACCTTCCCGGCTTCGGGCGCTCCGGCGCGCCGCGCGCCCGCTACACCCTCGGCTGGCTCGCCGGAGGGGTCCGCGCGACGATGGACTTCGCCGGGATCGAGCGCGCGCACCTCGTCGGGAACTCGCTCGGCGGCATGGTCGCGCTGTGGCTCGCCGCGGCGTGGCCGGAGCGCGCTGCGAGTCTCGCGCTCATGGCCCCGGCCCTGCCGGCGGCCCCGGGGGTGCGCCCGGAGCCGCGCGTGCTCGCGCGCTTCCTCGCGCCGCTCCTGCCCGGCGTCGGCGAGACACTTCTCGCGGGAGTCACGCGGTTCCGGACGCCCGAGCGCATCGTGGGGGAGAGCCTCGCGGTGAACTGCGCCGACTCCGCGCGCGTTCCTCCGGAGATCGTGGAGGCGCTCGTCGCGGAGGCGGCCGAGCGCCGCGGCCGTCCGGGCCTCCGGCGCGCCATGCTGTCCTCTCAGCGCTCGCTCGCTCGGGTCATGGTGGCCAGGCACGAGCGCGTGCGCGGCGTGGCGGCGGCGGTCCGCGCGCCGATGCTCCTTCTGTGGGGGAGCGAGGACCGCTTGGTGCCGCGCGCGGTCGGCGAGCACTGGGCGCGCGAGATCCCGGGCGCCGAGCTTCAGGTCCTGGACGGCGCCGGGCACAACCCGCAACTGGAGGCCCCCGAGCGGGTCGCCGGATGCCTGCGGGCCTTCGCCGAGCGCGCCGGCGACGCCGACGGGTAGGACGCGAACTCGGCGCGCCGCCCTTGTCACCCGATCAACAGGTCCCGAAGTGACGACCTGCGGAGGTACTCGGTGTCCATCGCGTCTAGGCACGTGCGCTCGACGAAGCCCATGCGCGCGGTGTCGTCGCGGCTGAGAACGAGAACGCCCCGGACCGCCGCCAAGCGGAGTCCGACCGGGGCATCGTTCAGGAGCACGACGTCGGCCGGAAACCCTGTCGCCCCCTCGACGGCCCCGACGAGGTCCATCTCGCGCCGGAGCGGATCCGTGGGCCGCTCCGTGAGATACGCGGCGACGTCCACGTCCGCGGCCGCGCGGCTTTCGGCGAGCGAACCGAACGCGTAGGCGAAGAGGACGTCGGGCTCCCCGCTCAAGCGGGATGCCAGCCGATCGAGCAGCGCGCGCCGCTCGGGCTCCGACAGGCGCCGGTGCCGCGGAGTCGGGATTGGGCTCACTTCCATCACGTGCCCTCGACAGGGGCAGTGCTTGATCCGTCCGAGGCCGGGTCGCTCGCCCACATGGGTGGCGACGTGCCGCAGATACTCCTCGATATCAGGGAGGTCGTCGCGGAGTGCCCCGTGCAACCGCCGGTCATCCACGCGCCCGAATCCGTGGACCAAGATGTTGCGCATCCGCGCGAGCGCGATCAGCCGGGCGGCGAGATCCTCCGGGATGACATCTTCGCGCCCGAGCGCCTGGAAACACCCGGGGTAGCTGTCGGGGGCTTGCCCGAGGCGAGCGAGGAGGTGGCTGCAAATGGCCGCCGCGGCCTCCACCACGACGACGAGTGAGTAGCGGGCCGCCCGCACCCTCTCCGGGTTGCCGGCGAAGGCGTCCTCTCCCATCGCCGCGTAGGAAGAGAGCAGCGGGAGTTCGCCGCGGATGTCGGCCGCGCGGCTGCGGATCAGCTCCATGTTGACGGGCGGTCGCATGCGGGCTTCCTGGTCTCACTCAAGGGTACCGCGAGAACCACCGCGGGCGGCAGAGATACGCGCGCTCAGGCGCCCGGCGGGTCCTCGACGACCGTGACCGGGCCGAAGCCGGCCGCGCGAAGCGGTGCCTCCACCTCGCCGGCGTCCCCGACGACGACGACCGCGAGGCGGTCGGGACGAAGGCGCTCGCGCGCGACGCGATTGACCTCGTCGAGCGTGAGCGCCCGCAGGGCCGGGCCGAACGCGTCGTAGTGGTCGTCGGGGAGCCCGTAGATCGCGAGCTGCGCGATCGCCTCGGCGATGCGTCCGGGGGTCTCGAACCGGAGCGGTGCGACTCCGGCCTGGAAGTCGCGCGCCGCGTCCAGCTCCGCCTGCGCGAGTCCGTCTGCGTGGAGGCGGCGGATCTCCTCGATTGTGTCGGCGACCGCGTCCACGGTGACGGCGGTCCTCGGGGCGGCCCGGCACGCGAACGGCCCCGGCCCACGCCGGTAGGAGAAGCTCGAGACCGCAAAGTACGTGTAGCCCTTCTCCTCGCGGAGCTTGGTCATCAGCCGCGAGTTGAAGAGCCCGCCGAGCGCCGTCTCCACGATTCGCAGCGCGTGGTAGTCGGGGGCGCTGCGCTGCACTCCGGCGTGCCCGATCACGATCTGGGACTGCACGGCCCCGGGCCGGTTCACGACCCACGCGGCCGTCGCGGCGATCGTTTCCTCGATCGCGGGCGCCGGGCGCTCCGGCTCGGGCGCCTCCCAGCCGGCGAAGAGGCGCTCGGCCATTCGCTCGGGGTCGAGTCTGCCGAAGTCGCCGGCGACGATCAGGGTCGCCGAGCCCGGAGTCGCGAACCGGCGGTAGTAGCGCTCGACGGTTTCGCGGTCGAGAGGCTCGACCGTCTCCGGGGTTCCCTCCACCGCGCGGGCGTAGGGGGACGCCGGCGCGTAGACGACTTTCGGGAAGGCCAGGGCCGCGCGCTGCATCGGGTTGGCCATCTCCTGGCGGATCGCGTCGAGCCGCTCCCTGCGGACCCGGTCCACCTCCGATGCGGGGAATGCCGGGGATCGCACCGCCTCGGCCACCAGCTCGAGCGCGGGCTCCATCCGGGCCATCGGGACCTCGACCGCGGCGCGGAAGGAATCCCAGTCCGCGCGCACCTGGATCTCGGCTCCGAGGCGCTCGGCCGCCTCCGCGAAGGCCGCCGCGTCCCGGACCTGAGTGCCCTCGGTGAGGGCGCGCGCCGCGAGGCCGGCGACGCCTCCCTCGGAGGCCGGCTCGTTCTCCGCCCCGGCCTCGAGGATCAGGGTCGCGCACCCGAGCGGCCGTCCGGGCAGGTCGCATCCGATCACCGTCATCCCCGAGCCGAGCCTCGTTCGGCGGAAGCCGGGGAACGAGTACGGCCGCGGTGGGCCGGGCAAGGGCCGGAGGGCGGTCGTCATCGGGATCCTCCTTCATCGGCGGGGACGAAGATGATCGTCGCCATGTTCGCGGGGGTCAGCACGCGCGCCGCCGCCTCGCGGACGCGCTCGGGCGTCACCGCGAGCAGCGCGGGGAGACGCTCGTTCGCTCGCTCCGGGTCTCCGAAGACCGTGGCGTGCTCGGAGAGCAGATCGGCGCGCCCGTCCGCCTCCGACAGGATGCCCAGAACCCTCCGCTCGATCGCGGCACGCGCGCGCTCCATCTCCTCCTCCGCGATTGCCTCGGTCGCGAGCCCCTCGATGACCTCGCCCACCCGACTGCCAGCGACACGCCCCGGAATCCGAGCTGCATGAACACGGCGTCCTGCGCGAGCTGGCGCTCGCGCACGAGGCGCGCGTGAAGTCTGCTCGCCTTCCCCTCCGACAGGATCGCGATGCCGATCTCGAGCGCGTCCATCTCGAGGGACCCGTCGGGGGGCGCGCGGAAGCCGGTGACGACGCGCGGGACCGGGACGCGGCCCGGGACTACCTCGCGCGCGCCGCCGAACCCGAGCGGCAGGTCCAGCGGCGGGGGGGCGGGGATGCGCGGGTTCGGCGGGATGGGGCCGAAGGAGCGCTCGACCCATTCGCGCGCGGCGCCGGGCTCGAAGTCCCCGACGATGGAGAGGACCGCGTTGTTCGGGGCGTAGTACGTGCGGAAGAAGTCGCGGACGTCCTCGAGCGACAGGGCCGCGAGATCATTCATCGAGCCGATCGTCGGGTGGCTGTAGGGGTGCCCCGCCGGGAAGACGAGCGCGAGCGCGCGCTCCATCCAGGTCCCGTAGGGTCGGTTGTCGTAGCTCAGGCGCCGCTCCTCGCGCACCACGTCGCGCTGGTTGTCGAGGGTCTCCTGCCCGAGCGTCTCGAGCAGCCCGCCCATCCGGTCGGCCTCGAGCCAGAGGATCGTCTCGAGGTGGTTGCTCGGCACGGACTCGAAGTAGTTCGTCCGGTGGAGCCAGGTCGACGCGTTGCAGACCCCGCCGGCGCCCTCGATGATCCGGGGGTGTTCGCCCTTTGGGGCGTTCGGCGATCCCTCGAACATCATGTGCTCGAACAGGTGCGCGAGGCCGGTCTTGCCGGCGACCTCGTGCTTCGAGCCGACGTCGTACCAGAGGTTCACGGCGGCGATCGGCGCGAGCCGGTCGACCGACATGATCGTCCGCAGTCCGTTGTCGAGCCGTTCCTCGGTGAACTCGATCCTCGGGGTCGCGGTCATCGATCCTCCCCAGCCAGGAAGTCCAGGACGTGCCGGTTGAACGCCTCCGCCTCCTCGACGTTGAACGCGTGGCCGGCCTCGAGCAGCCGCAGCTCCGCGCCGGGGATCGCCGCCGCCAGCTCCTCCGACAGCTCGGGGGGCACCATCACGTCGCGCCGTCCGACCATGACGAGCGTTCGAGCGCGCAGCTCGGAGAGCCGGTCGCGCGTGTCGTGCTCCAGCAGCGCCGGAGCCTGCTTGGCGAAGGCGTCCGGCGGCGGCGGGAACTGCAGCGCGAGGTTCTCGATCATCGACACCATCTCGGGACGCCCGATGATGAACCCCGGGGTGAAGAGCCACAGCATGGACGCGCGCGCGAGCGCCGTGTGGCCGCCGTCCGTGCTCGCGATGAGCGCGCCGACCTCGCTCAGGCGCTCGAGATACGGGTTCTTCGAGCACCAGGTCGCGGCGAGGACCAGGGAGCGGACTCGCTCCGGGGCTTTCAGCGCGAGGTGCTGGGCGATCGCGCCTCCCATCGAGATGCCGAGGACGTGCGCGCGCTCGGCGCCGGCCGCGTCGAGGACCGCGAGCGCGTCGGCGGCCATCTCCTCCATGGTGAAGGGACCCGGTGGCGACGACGATCCGCCGACCCCTCGGTTGTCGAACGTGATGACCCGGTGGCTCTGCGAGAAAGCCGGAGTCTGCATGACCCACATGCGCGAGTCGCCGAGAAACCCCATGATGAGCAGGAGCGGATCGCCGGATCCGGCGACGTAGTAGGCGATGTCGGCGCTTCCCGATCGGACGACCGGCATGTGTCCCCTCCTCCAGGGCGCGCCCCGAGCGGCCTCGGGAACTCTATCGGAGGGAGGGCCGCCGCCGCGCCTACCGCGCCAGTGGGTTCTGCGTCCGGACTCCGGGGAACCGCGCGAAGTCCCGATCGGTGGTGACGAGCGTCGCGCCGTGGTCGATTGCCAGGGCCGCCATGTGAGCGTCCATCACCAGCGGGCCGCGCGCCTGTCCGTCGCGCAGGAGTCCTGCGAGCGTTTCCCAGTGCCGGTCGCCGGGATCGAGAGGGATGACGCGCGGATGCTGCAGCCACTCGGAGACGATCCCCGACGCCTCTTCCACGGTCAGCGGCCGTCGCAGGCGAAGGTGGGTCGCGATTCGCAGGAAGGCGAGGATCGTGGTCCAGGGAAGGCCGATCCGCTCCGCGCCGGAGAGCGCTCGCTCGAGCCACCGGCGCGCGGGTTCGTGGTGCTCCGACGAGGAGTCGTAGGCGTAGAGAAGGACGTTCGCGTCGAGCAGGATCACCGGTGCGAAGACCCCTCGAGCTGCTCGAGCAGCTCGCCGACGCTGTCGTAGCTCATGCCGGGCGGCAGCCCGAGGGGGCGCGCCTTCACCTTGAACGGCTTCGCCGGAGCGGAAGGGTGCAGCAGCGCGTCGAGGCCCGCGCGCAGCGCGTCGTTGACGGCCTGCTTGAACCGCTTTCCCGTCGTGCGCATGAGGCTCTCCAGCCGGGAGGCCACGTCCTCGTCCAGCGTGACGGTCGTGCGCATGATCATCATGATGCTAGCAGCAAAGCATCATTGTGGCCACCCGACAAGCTTGGGTGGAGCGGCAAGGAACGGTCGGTCTCGCCATCCTGGACAAGCGAAGCGTTTACGATCTATCTTCCTGCCTGGAGCGGCCGCCGCTGAGAGCCGTCCGGCTGGGGGATGGCGCGCGCGGCCCATGGAGGGGTCTCATGCGCCTCTGCCGTCTCGCCGTCGCCGCGTGCGCGCTCGCGGCCCTGCTTGTTCCCGCTGCAGCGCGCGCGCACGAGGGCAACTACCCGGTGCTGCTCGTGCACGGGTGGACCTCCAGTGGCTCGACGTTCGACGAGATGATCCCGAAGCTCACGGCCCAGGGCCTCACCGTTCTCGATTGCGACTCGATCAAGTCGGGGATCCAGGCCCTCTCCTACGCGCCGACGAGCGGCTCGCAGCACCTCTCCTACCTCGCCGGCAAGATCCTTCAGCCGAAGATCGACTCCTGCCTGACGGCGAACGGCTACTCCACGAGCCAGAAGATCGACATCGTCGCGCACTCGATGGGCGGGCTCACCTCCCGGTTCCTGATCGAGAAGGGCGGCGCCGACGTCGATTACTGGAGCAGCTCGACCGGCTGGTACGGCGACGGGACGCCCGACGTCTCGACGAAGTGGAAGGCCCAGGTCGACGACCTCGTCGTCCTCGGGACCCCGAACCACGGCACGATCCTCGCGTGGGTGCCCTCGACGCTTCCGGTGTTCGGAGTGTGGAACTCGACCGGCGCCGACATGCGTCCCGGCTCGAAGTTCCTGAGCCTGATGGGGTCCGCCGAGCCGGCGGGCGAGGGCTATACCTGCGTCGGGGGCGACCCCTGGTACTTGCAGGCGCCCCAGTACGACTTCGACGGTGACGGCGTGAGCCACGGGTTCGACGGCGTCGTCCCGGCGGAGTCGCCGTTCCTCACCGGATGCGACAACAACCTGGTCGGCTCGAACCATTCCGGGCTCCGGACCGACGACGCGCCGATCGACCTGGTGATCTCCGCGCTCGGCTTCACCTCGAGCCAGACCGGCCTCGGCGGCGCGAACCTCGCCGGTCAGGCGACGATCCGGCTCGAGTACGCGAACATCGTCCAGGACCACGACAACGGCACCACCGACGAGTTCCGCTTCGACGTCTCCGTGGACCCCGACGGCGGCAACGACGGCTACCAGCTCGTCCAGACGCTCTCCTACAACCGCGACGCTCCGTTCACCCAGGACTGGGGGAACTCCGGACCCGGGACCTCGGTCGCGGTCAACATCCCCGGCACGAGCCCCCGCATGGACGTGAAGGTGCGCGTCTGGGAGGACGACACCGGCTGGGGAGGCGGGCAGGAGGCCGTGTCCACCCACTACTTCACGAACATCACCCAGTCCGAGGACATCGACGGCCTGGAGAACGTGACGGCGACCGCCGCGGACGCGAAGGGCGGCACGAACACGCTCAAGGTCTCGGTGAACGGCGTCACGAACGATCCCGGCAAGACCCGGCTCATGACCTTCGGGCTCGACAAGGCATACATCCAGGACAACCACGATTGCTGCGGGCTGAACGGCGAGGTGCAGTTCACGGCGCACGCCGGCCGGAAGAGCTTCACGAGCACGTTCTACCGCGGGGATGCCGGCAGCGGCACGCATTACTCCCGTACCGACAACGCATGGGTGAACATCGGCACCGACGCGAAGAACAACGGTTCAGTGGAGAGCGAGACGATCTGGAAGGTGCGCCTGCTGAACGACTCCACGTACCACTTCGACGTCGAGTACTGGGAGGACGACGGGGGCTGGTCGGGGCGCGACGGCGGCAACCAGTATTACAAGGAAGGCACGGTCTCCGCGCAGGCCGCCGGGCGGGTGAACTACACCGGGACCGCGCACGCCGACTGGGACGTCTACATGTACATCGTGACGGAGGGATAGATGGCGCGGGCGGGATCGCGTCCCGGAGCGCGCTTGTCGAGGCGCACGTGACAGCAATCTCTTCCACATGGTAGGGATGCTTCAGGCTTCACGCTGCGCTGAATTGCAAGGGGGCAAGGGCCGAACCTCCCCCAGCGCCCGAGGAGGGACTGCCCCGCACGGCCTTCACTGTGGTCGGCGTCAAGGCTGCTGGCCGGTCTGGCTGGATCCGCCCGCCAGCCCCGGCGTTGCTTGCAGCGGGGCGGTCAGGCCGCCGCCGCGCTGGATGAGCGGCTCGACGGGTGAGAGCTGACGCGGCCCCAGGGTGGCTTGAGAGAAGACCTCTTGAACGGGCTGCGGCCGGACCCCGACACCTTGATGTGGGTCCCGCACCGGGAAGTACCACAACGGCTTGGGCTCGTGGCCGAATCCGCAGGCTTGAGGTGGGTGTAGCGGGTTCCCACTGAAGTACTACGGTACGTCGCAGGACTCGGATACTCTTCGCCTGGGAGGAGGTGTCGCGGTGGCCGAATCGGGGGCAGGGGAGCGACCAGGAAGGTCGCATCTTGAGTTCGTGGTCCGGGGAGCCCCGTTTCCCGATGGGGAGATCCCCCTGCACCGCCTTGCCCTGATCGCCGAACGAACGCAGGCGGTCGTCCAGCGGTTGGCGCGTTCGCTAACCGATCGCGGGACCCGAGGAAGGACGCCCCAGTTCATCGAGGCGGCGGCCGAGCTTCGGCTGATCGCGATCCGCGCGGGGAGCACAGTCCTCGAGATCGCGGGTCCCTCGTTCCAGGCCGAGCTTGATCTGGGCGAGGTGCCCGCCGGTGTCGGCACACAGGCGCTTGCGACACTGATCGGCGGGGTCGAGGCAGCCGCGGCGCAGTCCGCGTTGCCCGATGCCTTCGATGAGTTGTCGCGAGAGGCGTTTGTCGAATGGTTTCGTGCCTTCGAGGATGCGGAAGAGGTCGGAGTGCGGGGCACCGTGGGGGGAACGAGCTTCGAAACGAACATGGTCCCCAGAGGCGCGGGCGTGTACCTGGGGTCGGCGGCGATCCTGAAGGAGCGTACGGTTGATGCGGCACGCAGCGTCGAGGGCATCCTCTACGCGGTCAATCTTCACACGGGACTCTTCCGTCTCCAGGACGACGCAGGGCTCAGCATCACGGTGTCCAGCAGCCTCTCTCCAGACGAGGCCGCTCCGCTTCTGGGAAAGCGCGTGCGTGCGTCGGGAAGCGCACGGCGGGATGCAACCGGCCATCTTTCCATCGACGCAGTCGCGCTCGTTTCATCGGAAGGCATTCCCGGCCTGGATGCTTCGAAGTTCTTCGCCAGGACAGATCTCGACAGCCTCGTCGCGAACGTGACTCCCCTGGAGTCCGTCGGGAGTCTGGCGCTCGAAGATGTCACGGAGGATGAAGCTGAGGCCTTCCGGTCGGCTCTCGAGCGCCCGGCATGACTGAGGCCGTTGTCGTCGATACGGGTGTCTTCAGCGCGAGCCTCGTTCCGCGTCCGAACTCCCTTGCCCCTCTCTACGAGCGCCACTTGGTGGGGCGTCCGCTGATCCTGTCCCCGCAGACCGTCGCGGAGATTCGATTTGGTGCCCTGCGCGGCGGATGGGGAGAGAGGCGACTCGAGCAGTTGGAAGGCCGACTGAGGCTCGCCGCGGTGGCGCCCTACGATGACGAGCTTGCCTGGACCTACGCGCGGCTTCGGCACGCGTGCGTCAGTGCCGGCCATGCGCTCGGCGGAAAGCACCACGACGGCGATCGGTAGATCGCCGCGACGGCCATCCGCTACGGCGTCTCGCTCGTTTCCCACGATCGGATCTTCGCCGGGGTGCCGGGTCTTCAACTGGTCACTGAACGGAGTCCGTAACACCGTGGCGCCTGCCGGCCCCCCTGGGGGGCACACAGCGAAATCTTGTCCGTGTTGACACCATGATGGCTGTAAGGCCATCATGGTGGTATCTTGCTGCGTACCCAGGTCCAGTTCACGGAGGAGCAGGGGCGGCGCTTGCGCCGGCTCGCGGCCGAGATGGGCGTTTCGGTGTCCGAGCTGGTTCGAAGGGGCGTCGAGCTGCTGTTGCGCTCCGAGGAGGAGCCGCCGGGGGCCGACGTTCATGAGAGGGCGCTCGCGGCCGTCGGCCGGTTCCGGTCCGGTTGCCGGGACATCGCAGCGGAGCACGACCGGTATCTCGACGAGGCTTTCGGCGCGTGACGGTCCTGGTCGATACCTCGGCCTTCTTCGCGCTCCTCGACGCCGACGACGAGCATCACGCGGATGCGGCTCCGGTGTGGCGTGATCTCGTGCTTGCCGACGCGCCTCTGCTCACTCACAGCTACGTGCTTCTGGAGACCGTCGCGCTGCTTCAACGAAGGCTCGGCTTGGAGGCGGTGTCGGCCTTCCGGGACGACCTCCTTCATCCGGTGAGGTCCGTCTGGATCGATGAGGAGACGCACGAGCGGGCGATGGCGGCCCTGGTTGCCTCCGGCGACCGAGGCGTGAGCCTGGTCGACCGGGTGAGCTTCGAAGTCATGCGCGCTCGGGGCATCCGCCGCGTCTTCGCCTTCGATCCCGACTTCGCGCGCGCGGGGTTCGAGGTCGTTCCAGGACCGTAGGCCTGCACCCCCGACTCGAACGACCATTTACACATCGCGCCCCCGGGGGCAAGCGCGCTGGAGCGGGCGCGTCTTGGCCGGAACTGCTCGATTCGTGGGGCGCTCTGGGAAGGCCCCCCGGTCTCTTGCGGCGAATCTGGTAGGTGAATCACTGGGGACTCGCAAACGTGCCGAGCGCAGAACGAAAGGGGAACAGGATGAGGCGTGCGATGCTGGTTGCGGTTGCGGCGACCCTGGCGGCCGCCGTCGTAGGCCCTGGGTCGGCCTTGGCACACCGGAGAGATGCGGAGAACTACATCGGGGACGGAATTGGACCTGTGTGCACCGAGGAGTTTGGCGTCGGCGACGTCTGCTACGGCGGCGCGGTCTTCGATGTTTCGGCGGTCGCCGGTGGGTCGGTCTCCGCGGTTATCGCCATCGAGGATGACGTCTATGGCCCAACAGGAGGTTTCTACTGGTTCACGGGCAGCACGTACAACCTGCCCGGTTCCGCGGCATTCTGCGGGACGAGCGATCCGGTCCAGATCCCCGAGGGTGTGAGTGCGTTGCGGGTCGAGTTGTACTCACCCCCCCCGGGGCAGACTGACTGTCTGAGGCCCGGCCCGGGGACGACCGGGATCATCACGGTCGACTACTTCACGGGGGGGTCGGGAGAATGAGGGCAACGCGAGTTCGAGGTCTCATGCTGGTCGCTGCCGTTGTGGCGGCAATCGCATCGCCAGCGCTCGGGGAACCGCCCGGGACCGGACCAGCCGCGGAGGGATGCGCCCCGGGGCTCGTGTCCGAGCCGGTTTCCGGCTACGGAGCCGCCTTCCGGATCGACTGCGACGGCGACTCGCTCGTCGGGCGAACCGGGGCCACGGCGGGAACTCCAGCGCTCGCGGGGACGTTGGGCGGAGCCACAGTGACCGGCACGAATGCCTGGGTGAGTGGGATTCCCGCGGCAGGCTCCGGGGGTCTTGGAAGAACCGGCGTCGTGGTGAACGGTGGCTGGGGCTACTTCTGCGTTCTCGACCGCACGATCTGCCCTCATGACGTGTGGATTCCGTACTTCACGAGCCTGGGAGTCTGGGCCATCGGGGACTACACCTGCGTGATCTCCTGGATGGGACTCTGCTGAGCGGGCGTCCGTGCGACGAGTGGTAGCCCCGCCGGGTTCACCCCCCGCGGCGGGCAGTGCGACCGAGGGGGTGCTTGCCCCGGCCCGCGCGGGTGCGCACCGGAGTTCCCCATAGGCCCATCCGGCGTCTATCATCGGCGGCGACATGACGACGACCGAGGCCGCACCGGAGATCCGCTCCTCCATCTTCTCACCCGAGCACGAGGTCCTGCGCGCGAGCGCGCGCGCCTTCATCGAGCGCGAGCTGGCGCCGCACGCCGACGAGTGGGAGGAGGCCGGGGACTTCCCCGACTGGGTTTTCGAGCGCGCCGGCGCTCAGGGGTTCCTCGGTCTGTCCTATCCCGAGGAGTACGGCGGGCAGGGCGGCGACTACCTCTCGTCGCTCGTCCTCAAAGAGGAGATGGCGCGCTGCGGGTCGGGCTCGGTCGGGATGGCGCTCGCCGTGCAGTCCGACATGGCGACCCCGCCGATCCTCAAGTACGGCACGGAGGAGCAGAAGCAGCGCTACCTCGTCCCGGCGATCAAGGGGACCCGCATCGCCTGCCTCGCCATTACCGAACCCGAAGCGGGGAGCGACGTCGCGAACGTGCAGACGACGGCGGTGCGCGACGGGTCCGAATGGGTCATCAACGGGCGCAAGATCTTCATCACGAACGGCTGTCGCGCCCACTTCTGCACCCTCGTCGCGCGCACCGATCGAGGGTCGATCGATGATGCGGTAGGGCCGGAGGGGGTGAAGGCCTCATCGATCAACCCTCGCAAGCCGAGCGGCTACCAGGGGTTCTCGCTCTTCCTCGTGGACACCGACACCCCCGGCTGGCAGGTCGCGAAGCGCCTGAAGAAGCTCGGCATGCACGCCTCCGACACCGCGGAGATCGTGATCGAGGACTGTCGCGTGCCGGCGAACGCCCTCCTCGGCGAGGAGGGGAAGGGCTTCTACCAGATCATGTGGGAGTTGCAGGGCGAGCGGCTCGCCGGCGCGGCCGGCTCGGTCTCCGGCGCCCAGCTCATGTTCGACCGCGCGCTCGAGTACGCCAAGGAGCGCCACGCCTTCGGGAAGCCGATCGGCGCCAACCAGGCGATCTCTCACCGCCTCGCCGAGATGGCGACCGAGATCGAGGCCGCGCGCCAGCTCGTCTACGACGCGGCCTGGCGCCTGACCAAGGGCGAGTACCCGGTGAAAGAGATCTCGATGGCGAAGCTATACGGAGGGCTCGTCGCATGCCGGGTCGCGAACCACGCGATGCAGGTCTTCGGGGGAGCCTCCTACCTGATGGATGTGCCGATCCAGCGCGCCTGGCGCGACGCCCGCCTCATCAGGATCGGCGGCGGGGCCGACGAGATCATGCGCGAGATCATCGCGAAGACGAGTGGGCTTTGACGCGCTACGAGCTGTTCACGGCGGAGCACGAGGCCTTCCGCGCCTCCGTGCGCGCGTTCGTCGAGCGCGAGATCCTCCCGCACACCGAGGAGTGGGAGACGGCCGGCGACTTTCCGCGCTCGGTCTACGAGCGGTGCGGGGAGATGGGG
The DNA here is from genome assembly GCA_016208485.1 of Acidobacteriota bacterium. Lineage (GTDB taxonomy): Bacteria > Actinomycetota > AC-67 > AC-67 > AC-67 > JACQXY01. Next base: position 25,653 of record JACQXY010000051.1, read on the forward strand.
CTGTTCGGCCTGAAGTACCCGGAGGAGTACGGCGGCTCGGGCCCCGACGTCGTCGCCGACGCGGTCGCCACGGAGGAGCTGGCCGGTTGCGGCTCGGGCGGCATCGCGGCCGGCCTCGGCGCGCACAAGGACCTCGGTTCCTACTACGTCTACCGGTTCGGCAACGACGAGCAGCGCAAGCGCTGGCTGGTCCCGTCCGTGCGCGGAGAGATGATCGCCGCGCTCGGGGTGACCGAGCCGCACGCCGGCTCCGACGTCGCGGCGATCCGCACGCGCGCGACGCTCGACGGCGATCACTACGTGCTGAACGGGCAGAAGGCCTTCATCACCAACGGCTCCAAGGCCGACTACGTCGTCGTGGCGGCGCGCACCGGGGGAGAGGGCTACGGCGGGATCTCGCTCATCGTCGTCGAGGCCGGCACGCCGGGGTTCACGACCAACCGCATGAAGACCGTCGGGTGGTGCACCTCCCACACCGCCGAGCTGTTCTTCGAGGACTGCCTCGTCCCCGCGACGAACCTCCTCGGCGAGCGCGACAAGGGCTTCGTCCACATCATGCAGAACTTCCAGTGGGAGCGGCTGATCATGGCGCTCGGCTCGGTGCGCGGCGCCGAGCGCACTCTCGATCTCGCCATGGAGTACGGCAAGCAGCGCCAGGCCTTCGGCCGCCCGCTCGCGAAGTTCCAGGTCTGGAAGCACCGCTTCGCCGACCTTGCGACCGAGATCGCCGCGGCGCGCGCGCTCACCTATCACGCGCTCCGCAAGCACTGCGCCGGCGAGAGCGCCCTGCGCGAGGTCTCCATGGCGAAGTGGCTCGCGACCGAGCTGGGGTGGAGGGTGGCCGACGAGGCCCTCCAGATCCACGGCGGGTACGGCTACATGATGGAGTACCCGGTCCAGCGCGCCTGGCGCGACGCGCGCCTCGGCCCGATCGGCGGCGGCACGACCGAGATCATGAAGGAGATCATCGCGCGCACCTACGGTCTGTAGGGAGGGGCCATGAACCTCGCGATTCTGGGTGAGCGCAACATCGAGCGCTTCGGCGAGTACGTCAACCTCGTCTTCGAGGGGGGCGAGTTCACGAACGTCGCGCAGTACCGGGAGGGCGCGCGCTTCGCGACCGCGCTTCGGGATGCCGGCGTGCGGCCGGGCGACCGCGTCGGGGTGATGCTGCCGAACATCCCCGGGGTGGACCCGTGCTACGGCGCGATCCTGCGGATGGGCGGGATCGTGATGCCCATGGTGTTCCTGCTCGCCGTTCCCGAGATCCGCCACATCCTCGCCGACTCCGGCGCGACGGCGGTGATCACGAGCCCCGAGTTCTACCCCAACGTCAAGGCGGCGGCCGGCGGGCTCGATAGCCCGCCGAAGGTGATCGTGCTGGGCGACCCGGTCCCCGCCGATCCCGGCGTCCTCTCCTACGCCGAGCTGCTCGGAGGCGCCGACTCCGAGCACCCGATCGTGGATCGCGACGACTCCGAGATCGCCGTGATCATGTACACGAGCGGGACGACCGGCCGCCCGAAGGGCGTCACGCTGTCGCACGGCAACTTGCTGTTCAACGCCGAGAACACCGCGAAGATCGTGGACATCCGCGACGACGACTCCGCGATCATCTGCCTTCCGCTCGCGCACCTGTTCGGGCTCGGCGCCGCGATCCTCGGCAACCTGTTCAAGACCCGCGGGATCCTGCTCCGCTGGTTCACCGCCGAGGGGCTCTTCGATGCGATGAACACCCACCACGCGAACTCGAGCGCGTTCGTCCCGACGATGGTCGCCTACATGCTCGGCCATCCCGGCTTCGACTCGGTGGACTGGTCGAGTCTCCGCTGGGCGATCGTTGCCGCGGCCCCGGTCCCGGTCGAGCTCGCCGACGAGTTCGAGAAGCGCACCGGCGCGCGGGTCCTGGAGGGCTACGGCCTCACCGAGACGTCTCCGACGGTGTCCCTCATGCGCGCCGACGAGCCGCGCCGGCCTGGTTCCTGCGGCCGTCCGGCCCCGGGGGTAGAGGTCACGATCCTGGACGACGAGGACCGGCCGCTCGCGGCCGGGGAGACGGGCGAGGTCTGCGTGCGCGGCCCGAACGTCATGAAGGGCTACTACAAGATGCCCGAGGCGACGGCCGAGGCGATGCGCTCCGGCTGGTTCCACACCGGCGACATGGGCCACCTCGATGAGGACGGCTATCTCTCCATCACCGAGCGCAAGAAGGACCTGATCATCCGCGGCGGCTTCAACATCTACCCGCGCGACGTCGAGGACGCGCTGTACGCCCATCCCTCAGTGCTCGAGGTCGGGGTGGTGGGCGTGCCCGACGTTGCGCTCGGCGAGGAGGTCAAGGCCTACGTGGTGCTCCGACCGGGCGCGGCGGCGACCGAGGACGAGCTGATGGTCTTCGCGCGCGAGCGCCTCGCCAAGTACAAGACGCCCAAGTCGGTGACGTTCCTGGACGCGCTGCCCAAGAACCCGGTCGGGAAGATCCTGAAACGGGATCTCCGCGACCTTGCCGGGCGCGAGGCCGGAGAGCAGGGACGCTCCGCCGGGGGGTCCTGAGAGGGGTCCCCGCGCGGCGCCGGTCGTTCGGGAGCCGGGGTTCACTCTCGGGCGCGCGTCGGGTACCCTCATGGCATGAGCGTCAAGGGCGGCGGACCGAGCGGCGGGCGGCGGCGGATCGACCGGATCCTGGCGCCGGAGTTCCTGGACGGCCTCGGCGGCATCTCCCTGCCGGACCTGCGCTCGAAGCGCACCGAATGCGTCGAGGAGGAAACCCTCCTTTCCTACGAACGCCGGCTCTTGCAGGGTCGCCTGGACATCCTCGAAGCGGAGCTGCGCCGGCGCTCCGGCGAGGAGACCGGTTCGATCGTGGAGCGCCTCGCCGAGATTCTCGCGGACGAGCCCCGGCCGAGCCGGGGCGCCTTTCCCCAAGCGGTTGCGCTGCCTTCTTTCGACAACCCCCGCCGGCGCGTCGAGAAGCTCGTCTCCGACGATACCTTGGCGAGCCTTCCGGAACTGCCCGACGACCGGGTCCGGGAGATCGTCGAGGCCCTGCGGTCCGCCGAACAGGCGGTTTCCGAGCAGCGGCGAGAGGTCCAGCGCGTGCTCGACGAGGTGACCGGCGAGGTCGGTCGGCGGTACAAGACCGGCGAAGCCGACCCCACGGACGTCCTTTCCACCGGCCGGTAGGCGCTACCCGAGGCCCCTTCCCGGGGGCTAGATGAGACCGCCCGCGTTTGCTATGGCGCCGAGCCGCGCCGCCGCATACAACCAAGGTGAGGCACCGCAACCGAGTCGCGTAGGAAGGTGAGTCAGGTGCAGCAGGTGGCCGAGCCGCTCGAGTCGTTCGTTCGCGAGATGGTCATCTTCCCCTCACGGACCGACGACGACACCCCGATCGCGGGTTTCCGGGAGCAGCTCTTCGCCGTGGCACGGGACCTGAACCGGATCTATCACGAGGAGCGCTCCCGCCTCCAGGAGATGGAGAAGGGTCTGCACATGCTCGAGGACTCCTATCTCGCGACCGTGCGGATCCTCGGGTTCATCGTCCACGCCGCCGATGCCCACACCAGGTCCCATCTCGATCGGGCGCACGACTATGCCGTCGCGCTGGCGCGGCGGGTCGCGCCGGATCTCGCCGACGACCCGATCCTGCAGTACGGGTCGCTCCTGCACGACATCGGCAAGCTCGGCGTCCCGGAGAAGGTGCTGGCGAAGGCCGGCCCCCTCACCGCCGATGAGTGGGAGATGATGCGCCGCCACCCGTCCCTCGGCGGCCAGCTCCTGCGGCCGGCGCGGTTCCTGGCGGCGGCCGCCCCGGTGGTGGAGGCGCACCACGAGCGGTGGGACGGCGCCGGGTATCCGCGCGGCCTCAAGGGCGATCAGATCCCGCTCGCAGCCCGCATCTTCTCGGTCGCCGACGCGTTCGACGCCATGACCACGAACCGGCCCTACCGGGAGGCCCGGCCTCTCGAGGGGGCGGTGACCGAGATCTCCCTCGAGGCCGGCAAGCAGTTCGACCCGGTTGTCGCGGAGACCTTTGTGCGCCTGTACCAGGAGGGGGAGATCGAGAAGCTCGACCGCCACGAGCTGGACGAGGCCGCCAGCGACGTCGATTCGTACTTCTGATCGGATACGATCGGCCCGATGCTCGAGCCGGTCGATCCGTTCGTGGTTGAGGTCGTCCGATCCGGCGTGATCGAGAGCGTTCACCTCGTCGATGTGGCCGTGGTCGACGAGCGCGGCGATCTCTCGGCCGCGGCCGGGGAGCCGGACGTCGTCGCGGCTTTCCGCTCCTCGGCGAAGCCGGTCCAGGCCGCCGTCTGCCTGGAGGAGGGCTGGAAGCCGCCGGGGGAGCCCGAGCTCGCGGTCGCCTGCGGGTCGCACAGCGGCGAGCCGGTGCACGTCGCGGCTGTTCGTTCGACGCTCGCGGCGGCCGGCCTCGGGGAAGGCGCGCTCCGGTGTCCCCCAGCGCTCCCCTTCGAGGAGGATGCGGCGCTCGCCGCGGCGCGCGCCGGCGGCCCCGCGCGCACGTATCACAACTGCTCGGGCAAGCATGCCGCGATGCTCGGCGCCTGCGCGGCGCGGGGGTGGGCGCTCGCCTCCTATCTCGATCCCGACTCGCCGCTGCAGAGCTCGATCCTGGCGCGGGTCGAATCCCTTCTCGGCGCGCGTCCCACGGTGGGCGTGGACGGGTGCGGCGCCCCGACGTTCGCGGCGCCGCTGCGCCTTCTCGCGCGCGCCTTCGGCGAGGGGACGGCGACGGGCGCCGGCCGTCGCGCCGCCGCGGCGATGCGCGCCCACCCCTTCATGGTCGCCGGCTCCGGTCGCTCGTGCACCGCCCTCATGGAGGGGGCGAAGGGTCTCGTGGTCAAGGCGGGAGCGGAGGGGATCGCTTGCGCGGCGTTCCCCGGAGGGGCCCTCGCCCTGAAGGTCCGCGACGGCGCCGGCCGCGCGCGGGACCCCGTGCTCGTCCGGGTTCTCGAGGACCTAGGGGCGCTCTCTTCCCTCGCCGGTCTGGAAGCCTTTGCCAGCCCGGCGGTCGCAGGGGGGGGACGGCCGGTGGGGGAGCTGCGCGCGCGAGGCCGCCTGGCTCGATAGAGGTGCCTTCAAGGGCGCCGTTCGCCCCACGCTCGTCGGCGCGGGCCCTTCCACCCGGCCACCCGGTCACCCGGGTCCGCGCGCCCCGGCGAACTCGACCCGCCGGCCCGCGCTTGCGGGATTTGCAGGCATCGCTTGCAAGTGTTATACAAGACTCGCAGGGCAGGCCCGGCGAGCGAGGAGCGACCGGTGAAGGTCCGAGAGCTTGGCAGGTTCATTCGGGAGCAGCGCCGCACCGCGCGCCTCTCGCTCCGCAAGCTCTCGAGCATGGCGGGCGTCTCCAACCCCTACCTTTCCCAGATCGAGCGCGGGCTGCGCCGCCCGTCGGCCGAGATCCTGCAGGCCATCGCGAAGGCGCTCCGCATCTCGGCGGAGACGCTCTACGTGAAGGCCGGGATCCTCGAGGAGCGCGGCGACTTGGATCTCGAGAGCGCGATCCTCGCCGATCCCACGATCGCGGAGAAGCAGAAGCAGGTCCTGATCGAGATCTACCAGAGCTTCAAGCACGAGACGGTGCAGGCCCGAAAGGGGCGTCGCCCGTCGAGACCCGGCGAGAACGGCAAGGCCTCCGGCGGCAAGGCGCAGAGCCCGAACGGCTCGGCGCGCCCCGGCGCGGCCCGCGCCGCGAAGAGCAGCCGCAAGTCGCTCGAGGTGAAGTGACGTGAAAGCCCGGCGGGAGGACGGAGATCGCAGGCTCCCAGCAGCCCTCACCCGGCTCCCCTTCGTTCTCCCGCCTCAAACTTCTTTTCGCTCGGAGGGGAGGTGACAAGATGAGCACTGCCAGGAAAGCCGCGTACCTCGCCCTCGGCGCCGGCGCCTCGGCCGCAGAGTCGGTTCGAGGACTGCAGAAGCGCGTGATCGATCTCTCCGGCGAAGTGGCGTCCCGGGCCGGTGGGCTCAGGGACCTGAGGGGCAAGACGATCGCCATCGACCCGAAGAGCGTACGTGAGCTCATCGAGAAGTCGGCGACTCGCGCGCGCGCCGCGACGGCGAGCGCCCGGGAGCGGTCCGTGGAGGCCTGTACCCGGTTCGAGAAGCGCGGCGAGCAGCTCGCCAAGCGGATCGAGCGGTCGATGCCGACCAAGCGGGCCGCCGAGGAGACGAAGAAGGCCCGCTCGCGCGTGAAGTCGGCCGCGAAGCAGGTCAAGCGGGCCGTGGAAGCGGATGTGGACGCGGCGAAGGCCGCAGTCGAGACGGCGGTCGAGCAGACCGGCTGACGGCCTCGCATAGGCTCGAGAGCCCGGCGCTATGCCGGGCTCTCGTCGTGTACTCTGGCCTCCACCCATGGATGTGGCCGTCCACGAGCATCCCCGCGCGCTCGCGGAGCGCGCGGACGAGTGGCGGGCGCTCGCGGTCGAGGATCCCGCGGCGACGGTCTTTCACCTCCCGGAGTATGCGGGGGTGTGGTGGTCGGAGCTGGCCGGCCGGCGCTTCGTACGCCTGGTGGAGATGCGCGAGCGCGGCGCGCTCGCCGGGATCGCCGCGCTCAGCCTGGACCCGGACGGGATCCTGCGCTTCTTCGGCGACCTCGAGACCGCGGACTACCTGGGCCCGGTGAGCCGCCTCTCGGATCGGGACGCCGTGGCCGAGGCCCTGGTCGAGACGGCGCTGCGCGCCGACGGCTGGAGCGTGTGGGAGATGCACGGCCTCGCCGAGAATTCGGGATGGGCGGAGCCGCTGGCGCGCGCGGCGAAGGCGCTCGGGCTCGAGGTCGAAGGGCGGCAGCAGGACGTCTGCCCGCGGATCCGGCTCGAGGGAACCTACGAGCAGTACCTGGCCTCGCTGCCCGGAAAGCCGCGCCACGAGATCCGGAGGAAGGCGCGGCGGCTCGCCGCCGCCGGTCCGTGGCGCGTGCGGGCGGCCGTCCCGGAGACCCTGGACTCCGACCTCGAGCGCTTCTTCGCGATGCACAGGTCGTCGGCCGGACCGAAGGGGAAGTTTCTGCACGAGGGCATGGCGTCCTTCTTCACCGGGCTCGCCGCGTCGGTCCAGAACTTCGGCCGCCTGCGCCTGCATTTCCTCGACCTCGGCGGCGAGACGGTCGCCGGGACGTTCGCGTTCTCGTGGCGGGGCACGTGGAGCGTGTACAACTCGGCCTACGACCATGCCCGCCGCGACCTGGCGCCCGGGATGGTCCTCGTTGCCGAGACGATCCGGATCGCGACCGAGGAAGGATGCCGGGTCTTCGATCTCCTCCGTGGCAGCGAGGCGTACAAGTACCGTTTCGGGGCATGCGACGGCGCGCTGGTGCAGCTCACGGCTTGCCGGGGGAACAACGTCGGGAGGCCGGGCGTTCGGGAGTCGAGGAGGTACACGAGTCCTTGATCGAGGTCTCCGCCGGTCGCGTCGATCGCGTCGCGATCCTGTCCGTGCACACCTGCCCGCTCGACCAGCCCGGGACCGGCGACTCCGGGGGCATGAACGTGCTGGTGCGGTCGGTGGCTCGCCGGCTGGCCGGGATGGGCACGGGCGTCGACGTCTTCACGCGCCGCGCCGGCCCGGAGCAGTCGTGCGTGGAGATGGATCCCCGCGTGCGCTGTATCCATCTGGCGGCCGGGCCGCCGCGTCCGGTCGCGAAGGAGGATCTTCACGCGCATCTCCCAGAGTTCCTCTGCTCGCTTCTGAGTTTCGGGAACGAGGAGGCGAGGCGCCTCGGGCGGGACCGTCCGTACGACGTCGTCCACGGTCACTACTGGCTCTCCGGATGGGCCGCCCGGCGCGCCGCGGAGCGCTGGGGGGTTCCGCTCGTGCACTCCTTCCATACCCTCGGGCGCGTGAAGGACCTGTCGCTCGCAGGTGGGGACTCCCCGGAGTCGCCGCTTCGCATCGCGGGGGAGGAGAGCGTCGTCCGGTGGGCCGACTGCCTTCTCGTGCCGACCCCCGGCGAGGCGGCCGAGCTGGTGCACCTCTACGGCGCGCGGCCGGAGCGCGTTCGCGTTGTGTCCCCCGGGGTGGACATCGGGTTGTTCACGCCGGCTGACCGGGAGTCCGCCCGGGCAGCGCTCGGTGTCGGCCCGCGCCCGTTGGTGCTCTTCGCCGGGCGGCTGCAGCCTCTCAAGGCTCCCGACGTCGCCGTCCGCGCCGTGGCCGCGCTCGCCGCGCGCCGCCCCGACCTCGACCCTGCGCTCGTCGTCCTCGGCGGCCCGAGCGGGCGCAACGGGGTCGGCCCCGAGGCCCTCGTGGCCGTCGCTCGCGACCTCGGGATCGCGGATCGCGTCCGGGTCCTGCCGCCGGTTCCCCACGACCGGCTCCCGGCCTGGTACCGCGCGGCCGACGTGCTCATCGTCCCGTCCAGGGCGGAATCCTTCGGGCTCGTCGCGCTCGAGGCGGCCGCGTGCGGCACTCCGGTCGTGGCCTCCGACGTCGGGGGCCTCAGGACTGCCGTCCGGGACGGGACCACCGGGCTCCTCGTTCCGCCCGGGTCTCCCGGCGCCTTCGCCGATGCGCTGGAGCGAGTCCTCTCCGACTCCACCTTTCGCCGGACGCTCGGGGCTGCCGGCGCGAGGTTCGCGAGGCGCTTCGACTGGCGGCAGGCGGCCGCCGGGCTCCTCGCGGTGTACGAGGAGATGGCCGAGCGCTTCGCGGACCGGACCGGCGGTGCGGCGGGCGAGGACCTCTCCCAGGGCGCCGGCGGGGGCGCGCTCCGATCTTCCCGGTCGGCCGGTTGACCGGGGCGCCGTTGCGGATCCTCCTCGTCGGGGCCCATCCCGACGATTGCGAGCTGTACGCGGGGGGGACGATCGCGTCGTGGCGCGCCGAAGGCGCCCGGGTGGATCTCCTCGTGCTCACCGACGGACGCCTGGGTTCGGCCGATCCGGCCGCGGCGCCCGGTGAGATCGCGCGCCTGCGGGCCGGCGAGGCCGAGGCGGCCGCGCGCGGGCTGGGCGCCGGCATCCGCTTCGGCGGGTTCCCAGACGGCGCGCTCGCCGACTCCCGCCGCGAGGCCACGCTGCTCGTGGCACGGGCCATCCGCGAGCTTCGTCCCGACGTGCTCGCCTCGCACGATCCGTGGCGGACCTACGAGCTGCACCCGGACCACCGGGCATGCGGCTCGGCCGTTTGCGACGGGATGATCGCGGCCCGCGAGGCTCACGGGCTCGGGCCCGGTTCCCCGCCGGCCCACCGGCCGGCGGAGCTGTGGCTGTGGGGCACCGACCACCCGAACCACTTCGTCGATGTCTCGGCGGGGCTCGAGCGGAAGCTCGACGCTCTCGCCAGTCATGCGAGCCAGTTCTCTGATGTCGCCGGCTGGCGCGAGCGCGTCGCCGGTTGGAACGCTCGCATCGGCGCCGAGCGAGGGATGCGGGCCGCCGAGGCGTTCCGGAGGATCCTCGCCTGATCCCAGTTCGCGCTCGGTAGAATCGTGTGGATGTTCCACGGTGAGTCGGTCGTCCTCCGCCGGGTCGAGCCGGCGGACTACCCCGCGATCCAGCGCTGGCAGAACGAGCCCGACGTCTTCCGCTGGATGGACTACGAGCGTCCCTTCTCCCTCGCCGACATCGCTGCCGGCGAGGAGCGCGCGGCAAGGGAGGGCCACCCGTTCGTGATCGAGGCCGCGGGACGGCCGATCGGCCGTATCGGCCTGAACCAGATCCGGGAGCCGCACGGCGTGGCCTCGCTCTACCTGTTCATCGGGGAGCCCGATGCCTGGGGCAAGGGCTTCGGCTTGGCTGCGCTCGAGGTACTGCTGTCCTATGCGTTCGAGCACCTGGGCCTGCGCCTCGTGCAGCTCTGGACGCGCGCCGACAACGAACGCGCCCTGCGCCTCTACAAGACCGCCGGGTTCCGGGAGGACGGGCGTCTCCGCGACCGCTCGATGGTCGAAGGGCGCCCGACCGATCACGTGGTCATGAGCGTCACGCATGAGGAGTTCGAGGCCTCGCGAGGACGGTAGGAGTGGACGCCGCGGTCGAGCCCCGCCAAGAGGGCTCCTGAGCGCTTGCAAGAATTAGCGGACGGACCCACATGCCCTCTGACCTGCGGTTTCCCCGCGCGACCAGGGCTTTTCCCGATCTTGACCGGATCGGCGTGGATGATATCTTTGCGTCGCCCCGAGCGGCCGGAGCGGCCGAGTCAGGGAACCGACTGGGGCCACTGTGGGCGGGCAGGCCGTAAGGAGCCCAACCGAGTGGGGGTGCACTGTCGGGCTGGTGGGGAAGGCTAACTCGCTGGTCCGGCGGGTAAACTACCAGAAGGGTAAGTGACCCAAAGCCGAACGTCTGTGGCGGCTACCGCGAGGAAACCGAGACGGTAGCGAGGGTTGCTCGGGGCACTTAGGGCCCGAGGAGTCCGAGGGCAGTTGAGGCAGCGCCGAAAGGCGGTTGTCGCGGCAGGCCGGTAGGACACCTCGGGCTCTATGTCGTTCGCGTTGTGCGTGGCCGGGTCGCCCTGGCCCGGTCGGCGCAGCCGGATTTCCGCGCGCCCGGTCGTAGAATCTTCTCGGAGAGGTGATCGATGTCCGGGCGCGTCCTCCTCGTCGTCGATGTCCAGAACGGGTTCACGAGACTCGGTGCTCTCGCGAGCCCGAGGTGCCTGGCCGGGGTCGATCGGATCGTCCGGATCGTGGCCACCGAGCGCGACCGCGGGGCCCTGTTGGTCTTCACCGCCGACACCCACGCGCCCGACGACCCGGAGTTCGCGGTGTTCCCACCCCACTGCATCCGGGGTACCGCCGAGGCCGAGGTCGTGGACGAGCTGAAGCCCTGGCTCGATGGTGCCATCCTCATCCCCAAGACCCGCTACAGCGCGCTTCACGGGACTGATCTCGGGCGACTCCTCGACGGATGGCAGCCGGAGGAGGTGGCTGTGGTGGGCCTGTGCACCGATGTGTGCGTGCTTCACACCGTGGCCGACCTCCGGAATCGCGACTGGCGAGTCCGGGTGATCGCCGACGGCGTCGAGACATTCGACTCCCCGGACCATCCGGCCGAGGAGTCGAACCGGTGGGCCCTCTCTCACATGAGACGCATCCTCGGCGCCGAGGTCGCCTGAGTGCGCCACGCCGTCCCCAGCCCGCGCGAGGGGCGGTAGCGTGTTCCGCGCCGCCGTTCTCGCCGTCGCCGGGCGGCCCGGCGTGCGCCGCATGGCGACCGGCGGCATCGGCCGGCGCGTGGCCTTGCGGTTCGTCGCCGGCGAGGACCTCGACGCGGCACTCCGGGTAACCGGGGAGGTGAACGCCACCGGTGGGGCGGTCTCGCTCGATCACCTCGGCGAGAACGTCTCTGATGCCGGGCGGGCGAGCCGGGCCGCCGAGGTGTACCTGCGGGCGATCGACCAGATCGAGGCGGCCGCCCTCTCCGCGAACGTGAGCGTCAAGCTCACCCAGCTCGGGCTGGACGTCGACCCGGAGGTCGCGATGGCGAACGCGGCCCTGGTTGCCCATCGCGCGGTCGAGGCGTCGAGCTCGATCACGCTCGACATGGAGGACCACCGCTACACCGACCGAACGATCGACGCGTGCCTGCGGCTCGGGCACCGATATCCGGGACGCGTCGGTGTCGCGATCCAGGCCTATCTCCGGCGCTCGCCGGTCGACCTCGAACGGCTTGTCGAGGCCGGGGTTCCCGTGCGGGTGTGCAAGGGGGCCTACCGGGAGGCCCGGGAGATCGCCCACCGCCGCCGCCGGGACGTGGACGCGGCCTTCGCCGTGATGGTCCGGCGTCTCATGGGGTCGGGCGCCTACCCGATGATCGCCACGCACGACGAGCGCCTGATCCGGTTCGCGCAGAGGGAGGCCGAGCGCGCCGGCCGG
>JACQXY010000053.1 GCA_016208485.1 Acidobacteriota bacterium
CGAGCACATGTGGTCAAAGCGCCTGGGCGGCACCTACGACGACGGCGCCACCTCCGTCGCCTCGGACCCAGCGGGGGGAGTCCTGCTCGCGGGGCGCACCCGGAGCCCCTCGATCGACCTCGGGGGCGGGGCGCTTCCCGCCCAGGGTTACTACGACATCGTGCTCGCCCGCTACGTCGAGGACTCAACCGCCCCGGTCTCCACGCTCGGCTCCCTCCCGGTAACGACGCCGGACCCCCTGCCCGTCGGCGCCGTCACCGGGGCCGCAACCGATGAGTTGTCCGGGGTCGCCTCGGTCACGGTCACCTTCGTCTCGCAGACCTCGGGCGAGGTTACCCCCGTGGCGGCCGACCTCGCGTGCAGCAACGACCGGCGCAGTTGCACCTTCAGCGCCCATCCCCCGCTAACCATCCTGCCAGGGCTCTACACCGTCACGGCCCAGGCGACCGACCGCGCGCGCAACACCGAGTCGCCCGGCCCCTCCATGACGGTGCTCGTGCTGTGAGCCGACGTGTCGGTGGGCCTTGGCCGAAGATGATGAGAAAGCGAGGGCGGAGAAGCCGAGCGGCGCTCGCGGCCTTGGTGGCCGCTCTGCTCGCGGTCCTGTCTGGGCTGCCCGGCGTGGGCTGGGCGGGAGCGGGTGACCAGCTCTGGGTCGCCCGCTACGACTACAGCGGCCCCGGGAACTTCGGGTACGACGGGGCCTATAGCCTCGCCGTGAGCCCCGACGGCGCCCGTGTCTACGTGACCGGGGAGAGCCGCGGCTCCGGCAGCCACTACGACTACGCGACCCTTGCCTACGACGCCTCCTCGGGTACCCAGCTCTGGGAGGCCCGCTACAACGGCCCCGGGAACTCCGGGGAGGACTGGGCCCACAGCCTCGCCGTGAGCCCCGACGGCGCGCGGGTCTACGTCACCGGGGCGAGTTCCGTCTCCGGCCGACTACGCGACCCTCGCCTACGACGCCTCCTCGGGTACCCAGCTCTGGGAGGCCCGCTACAGCGGCCCCGGGAACTACCCCGACGTGGCCACGAGCCTCGCCGTGAGCCCCGACGGCCGCCGCGTGTTCGTGACCGGCTCCATGGCCTTCGACAGCACGAGCACCGGCCCCGACTACGTGACGGTCGCCTACGACGCCACGGGCGCGGTGTCGGGCCAGGCCGGCACGCTGCTCTGGGTCGGCCGCTACAACGGCCCCGCGTACGGCTGGGACATGGCCACGAGCATCGCCGTCGACTCCTCCGGTTACTGGGTGTTTGTGACGGGCTGGAGCGAGGGCATCAAGACCGGCGTCGACTACGCGACGCTCGCCTACGACGGTGTGACGGGCGCGCTGAAGTGGGTCGCCCGCTACATCGGCGAGAACGAGAGAGGCGGCGAGGACAGGGCCGTGAAAGTCGTCGTCAGCCCCGGCGATCACCCCTTCCTCCCCATGGTGTTCGTGACCGGCTCGAGCTCAGACGAGTACGCGACGCTCGCCTACGACGGCCCGTCGGGCAAGCAGGTCTGGGAGGCCCGCTACAGCGGTCCCGAGGAGGCTTCGGGCGCCGAGGCCTTAGGCCTCGCGGTGAGCCCCGACGGCCGCCGCGTGTTCGTGACCGGCTTCAGCTACGGTTCCTTGACCCGAAGGGACGTCGCGACGCTCGCCTACGGCGCCTCAGAGGGTAGGCAGCTCTGGGAGGCTCGCTACAACGGCCCCCAGAACGACCACGACGGAGGATCGAGCCTCGCTGTGAGCCCCGATAGCCGCCGTGTGTTCGTCACTGGCTGGAGCGAAAACGGCTTCTGGGGCGCGGACGAGTACGCGACGCTCGCCTACGACGCGTCCTCGGGCGCGCACCGCTGGGAGGCCCGCTACGGCCCCGGGGACGACGAAGACTGGGGTTCGAGCGTGGCGGTGAGTCCCGACGGCGCGAGGGTCTTCGTGACCGGGCGAAGCGAGGGCTGGGGCACCTCCGACGACTACGCGACTGTCGCCTACGACACCGGAATATGCCCCGGCGGCACCTACGCGGACGGGACTGTGTCCGGTTCTGCCGGCCGGGCCACCACACTCCTCCCGGAGGACCTCCGCCCTGCCGCGGAGCAGGTGAACTGCGACGTGTTCGCGGGGAAGGCATCCTACCCGCAGGGCCCTACGTCGAGCGTAGCCGGGCTACGCGGAAAATAGCGCCTATCAGGTGGAGCGAAGCCGCCTGCGCTGCCGGCGGCGGAGCGTTTCCATGCGGGAAGGGGCGGCCATGGACATGGAGAGGATGGGTAGGCGCGGGGTTGTTGGGCTCGTGGTTGTGGCGCTGTGGCTCGGGGTGGCGCCCGTCGCGCGCGCGGCGGACGAGACGCACCGGTGGTCCAAGCTCCTGGGCGGCATCTTCGGAAACGCGTGGGCTTGGTCCGTGGCCTCGGATCCCGAGGGGAACGTGCTCGTTGCCGGGTACACCGACGGCTCCTCGATCGACCTCGGGGGCGGGGCGCTTCCATCTCAGGGCGGCTTCTTCGACGTCGTGCTCGCCAAGTACTCCCCTTCGGGCGCGCACCTGTGGTCCAAGCGCTTTGGCGGCACCGGCGAAGACTGGGATGGCTTCGTCGCCTCGGACTGGCAGGGGAATGTGCTCTTCGCGGCGTGGACCGACAGTCCTGCGATCAGCCTCGGGGGCGCGGCGCTTTTCTCTCAGGGCGACTTCGACATCGTGGTTGCCAAGTACACGCCCTTGGGCGCACACCTGTGGTCGAAGCGCCTGGGCGGCGCCTCCGCCGACCTCGGCGCCTCCGTCGCCTCGGATCGCGAGGGGAACGTCCTGCTCGCGGGGCGGAGCCGGAGCCCCTCGATCGACCTGGGCGGTGGGGCGCTTCCTTCCCGGGGCAGCTCCGACATCGTGCTCGTCAGGTATTCGCCCTCGGGCGCGCACCAGTGGTCCAAGCGCCTTGGGGGCACCGGTGTCGACGTAGCCTCGTCCGTCGCCTCGGACTGGCAGGGGAATGTGCTCCTCACGGGGTGGACCGACAGCCTCTCGATCGACCTCGGGGGCGGGACGCTTCCCTCTCAGGGCGGCTTCGACATCGTTCTCGCCACGTACGGTCGCTTGGATGGCGGGCACACTCGGTCCAAGCGCCTCGGTGGCCCCGGTGACGACTTCGGCTACTCGGTCGCCGCGGATCCACAGAGGAACGTTCTCCTTGCGGGGACGTCCACCAGCTCTTCGATCGACCTCGGGGGCGGCCCACGCTCTTCGCTCGGCCAGTCCGACATCGTGCTCGCCAAGTACGACGGCTCGCTCGGGCACCTGTGGTCCAAGCGCCTCGGTGGCTCCGGCTTCGACGAGGCCGCCTCCGTCGCTTCCGACGCGGCGGGGTCGGTCCTGCTCGCGGGGGGAACCGACAGCCCCTCGATCGACTTCGGAGGTGGGGCGCTTGCCTCTCGGGGCGGCGTCGACATCGTCCTTGCCAAGTACTCCGCCTCGGGCGGGCACGAGTGGTCCAAGCGCCCGGGCGGCACCGAGGGGGATTTGGCCCACTCCGTCGCCTCGGATCCCACGGGGGAAGTCCTGCTCGCGGGGGAGAGCTGGAGCCCCTCGATCGACCTCGGAGGCGGGGCGCTTGCCTCTCAGGGCGGCATCAACATCGTTCTCGCCAAGTACCGGGGGGACACGACCGCCCCCGTCGCCAGGTTCGATCAGGACCCGGTCACGGTGGAGGGGTGGGGGACGGAGACGGTCGCGGTCCTGACCACCGACCCCCTGCCGGTCAGCAGCGTGACCGGGACCGCGACGGATGACCTCTCCGGGATTGATTCGGTCACGATCTACTGGTTCTCGCGGACCTCGGGCCGCCTCACCACAGCGGAAGCCTACGTCTGGTGCGACTACACGTACCCCGCGCGGGCGTCGTGCTTCTTCCGCTCTGAGATACCGCCCACGATCCTCCCCGGTGTCTACGACGTGTTCGCCTGGGCGCTTGACCGGGCGGGCAACACCAACGGCTGGGCGACGAGAATGGAGGTGCTCCTGCTGTAGTGACCCTGCTCACGTAGAACTCCCCAGACCTGCTCACTGAAACCCGGCCCACAGGCCTCTGTATTCGGCGTAGCCGGGCTACGCGAAAAGTCCTCGGCCCCGGTGATTCGTCCCGGTGAGCCGGTCCGGGGGTCCCGATCCGCCGGGGCGTGCCCCGAAGGAGGAGACCGGCCGGAGGGCGTTGAATCCTACGTCGTCAAGTCCGGCGTCCTGGGCCCTTGGGGCTCGCGAGGAGGAGGAGGAGGACGGGCCATGAGAGAGATGGGGACGGCCAGGCGCAGGATGGCGCGCGGGGCATGCGCGCTTGCCCTTGTTGCGGGTGTGGCAG
>JACQXY010000054.1 GCA_016208485.1 Acidobacteriota bacterium
CCGCTCCGCCCACGAGGATCGCGCGGAACCGCGCGAGGTCGCACCCGGCGTCGAGGAGGCGGGCGAGCATCGTCGGGACGAGCGAGACGAACGCCGCCCCGCGCTCGGTGGCCACGCCGTCCGGATCGAAGCGCGGGTGGATCGCGACCGGGCAGCCGAGGATGATCCCGCGCGCCACGACGAGCAGCCAGCACATGTGAGAGAGCGGCAGGCAGCAGAGCCAGGGCTCCGACGACGCGCCGAGCCGCTCGGCCGAGGCGCGCACCGCGGCCTCGATCGCATCTCGCCCGATCTCCGCGAGTCTCGGCCGCCCCGCGGTTCCCGATGTCGGAACGACGAGCCCGACGCCCGGCTCCACCGGGACGCCACCCTCAACCCGCGCGACCTCCGAGCCGTCGAAGACGGCGGTCGGGCGCGCCTCGGCGAACAGCGCCTCGCGCTCGGGCGCCCGAAGCCGGTGATCCACCGGAAGGACCGCGGCCCCGACACTCCACGCCTCCTCGATGAGGGCCGGCCACAGCGGCCCAGGAGGGATGAGGAGGGCCACCAGGTCCGATTTCCGCAAGGCGGGCATGTCTCACCAGCCCCGGGCCTGGTGCCGACGGGCGCTGTCGACAGACACGCCCACCGGCGTCCTGCCTCCGGGCTCCATAGAGCCCGTGGCAGTGCGGCGGGAGAGAGTGCCCCAGCTCCCGTCAAACTTGGGATGGCGGCCCCCCGGCCCGTGACAGGCGCGGGGCGGAGCAAGAGGAGGGCCAGCCGTGGCCAGAGCACAACGCCGTTCCGGTCGGGCGGAAGCCCGGCCGGCGCCGGATCGAGCTGCGTGGGCAGGTCCGGGTGCGGCTCGCCGAGATCCGAGTGCGCGGCAAGAGCAGGGGCTGCTCGCCGTCGCGGCCTCGGTCAGGACGGAGACCCTCGCCGCGATGCTCGAGGAAGACGTCGCAGCGATGGTGGGTCCCAACAACCGCTTTTGAGATAACGAATCCGTTTGGAGGAGATTCCTGGGGAGCGAACTCGCGGCCTTGACGCACCGCAGGAGCGGGAAATACGATGCATTTCGCACCTCAGGGTCCAGAGGACGAGCGTGCCAGGGTGGAACCGTTCGGTGGTGCTCGCACTTGCGTTGTCTGCCGTCCCCTTGTTGATGGCTCCGGCACCCGCGGAAGCGCATCACGCGTGAGAGACAAGTCATCCGCACCCTGCGACGGAGCTGCCCTTCCGCCTGAGCCAGGGCTTCATTCAGCGCTTCGGAACTGCGTCTGAGCGCTTGGTGGAGAACGCGGCCGTGCGCGAGGATTGCTGCTCGTGGAACAAGGTGACCGGCATGGGATTCGAGTATCACGGACTCAGCAGTCCAAACCTGCCCCACGCGAACGGATACGTGGAGCCCTACTCCATGAGCTGCCTGCCCTACCCCGAATGCGGAACCACTCTCGGGCTGACTCTGACCAACGAAGACCACGTGATCGTCTACTACCATACCGACATCGCCTCATCCTCAGACATGAACTACAAATGGTATATCGGAGAGAGCGGTGTTCCGGCCGGCCCGTGGGACATGTGGGGGACGCTGACTCACGAACTCAGTCATTGGATCAAACTCCGGGACTTGTACCGCGGCGTCGAGACTCAAGCATGCCCGGGAACTGTGGACGACTCGTCGATGTGCAGTCCGATGCCGTCGGGAACCGCCCGATACCGATCTCCCACCACCGGCGAGGACGTCCCATCGGTGGCGTCCTCGTTTGAGTTCTGCCGGGTTGAGGACTCGGCGCCCGTTCCTCTCTGTACGCCCGTGCCCAGCGGGTGAGGTTGCGAGGGGGGTGATGAACGTGAGAAGCACGCTCCGAACCGCCGGTCTTGGAGCCCTTGCTGTCTCTGCGGTGGTTGCGATCCTGTTGCTGACCCTCAGCGGCAATCCGTTCGCTGCGCCACCTCAAGCGGGAACGGCTGCCGGATCCGCAGTCGAGCCCGCTCCCGGCGAGTGCGTTACAAGAGTCGATCGTCTGGTAGGGGGTGGCGGCGCCGCAAGTCCCGAGCTCGCCGTGGGGTACTTCTACCCGAAAAACGGGCTCGTGCGCACAGATCTTGGACCCAATGAGGTGGAGTTCAGGCGTCTTGACGGGGCCCGCATCGATGCCACCTACACGGTGGTCCGTTGGGAAGAGAGCTGGCTCCTGACGAAGGTAGTCGCCTCCGGATCCTGCGAGAGCCCTCATCAGGTGGCAACACCTTTCTACAGCAGCGAGTCGTAATCCGGAACGGAAGCAGCATCCCGGCCGGTCTTGCTGGCTGCCGCGCGGCGCGTCGGTGCGAAGGGCCGGATCTCCGGCAGCCCCGGGGGACGGAGGACTCCCGGGCACGACGAGCAGCACAACCGTCCCCTGCGGCCTGAACCGGTACCCTCGCATAAGCGCCGGGTCACGCGACAGCACCTCCTCCCCCAGGGCGTGCCGCCGCGGCCCGGGAGGGATGAGGAGAGCCACCAGGTCGGATTTCCGCAAGGCCGGCACGTCCGCTAGGCTAATCGATCGTTCGAGTGATCGCTCTCGGAGTGGCCGGTCATGGATTGGACTCGCGGTGAAGGCTTCGAGGACATCCGCTACGAGACGGCGGAGGGCATCGCCAAGATCACGATCTGCCGTCCCGAGGTGCGCAACGCCTTTCGCCCGAAGACCTTGTTCGAGCTGTCTCGCGCCTTCGAGACCGCGCGCGACGATCCCTCGATCGGGGTGATCGTGCTCACCGGCGAGGGGCCCGAGGCGTTCTGCTCGGGCGGGGACCAGCGCATCCGCGGCGAGGACGGCTACCGCGACGACCGGGGCATCGGCCGGCTGAACGTCCTCGACCTCCAGGTGCAGATCCGCCGGCTGCCGAAGCCGGTGATCGCGATGGTCGCCGGCTACGCGGTCGGCGGCGGGCACGTGCTGCACCTGGTCTGCGACCTCACGATCGCGGCCGACAACGCGCGCTTCGGCCAGACCGGCCCGAAGGTCGGCTCCTTCGACGGGGGGTACGGCGCGGGGCTCCTCGCCCGCACGATCGGCCTGAAGCGCGCGAAGGAGATCTGGTTCCTCTGCGAGCAGTACGACGCGGAGGAGGCCCTCCGGATGGGACTCGTCAACAAGGTCGTGCCGCTCGCAAGGCTCGAGGAGGAGACGATTCGCTGGTGCCGAAGGATCCTCGAGAAGAGCCCGCTCGCGCTCCGCTTGGTGAAGGCCGGCTTCAACGCCGACGCCGACGGACTCGCCGGCATCCAGCAGCTCGCCGGGGACGCGACACTCCTCTACTACATGAGCGAGGAGGCCCGTGAAGGACGAGACGCGTTCCTCGAGGACCGCGCGCCGGACTTCTCGCGCTTCCCGAAGCGCCCGTGAGCGCGCCCGGTGCCGCCGTGTGGTGGGCCGGGGCGCGCCCGCGGACCTTGCCGGCCTCGGTCACGCCCGTCCTCGTAGGCACGGCCGCAGCCGGGCACGCTACACCCTGGCGCACGGCGGGCGCGCTCATCGTCGGGCTCGGCATGCAGGTCGGCGTGAACTACGCCAACGACCGCGCCGACGCCGTGCGCGGCGTGGACTCGGCCGGGCGCGCCGGTCCGCTGCGGATCACCGCGTCGGGGCTCGCCTCCCCGCGCGCGGTCGGCGTCGCGGCGACGGTCGCCTTCGGCGTCGCGGCCGCGGCCGGGCTCGCGCTCGCCGTGGCCACCGACCTGCGGATCCTCGCGATCGGGGCGGCCGCGATCGGAGCCGCAGTCCTCTACTCCGGCGGGCCGCGCCCCTACGGAGCGCGCGGGCTCGGAGAGATCGCCGTGTTCATCTTCTTCGGGCTCGCCGCGACCTGCGGGACCGCCTACGTGCAGGCCGGCCGAGTCCCCGTGGCCGCGTGGTGGGCCGCCTTCCCGGTCGGCTTTCTCGCCGTCGCGATCCTCGTGGCGAACAACCTGCGGGACGTCCCGACCGACTCGGCCTCCGGTAAGCGCACGCTCGCGGTGCGCATCGGCGACCGTGCGACGCGCGCGCTCTACCGGGGGACCGTCCTGGCGGCGCTCGCCGTGGTTCCGGCCGGCGTCGGCGCCGGCGCGCTCCCGTCCCTCTCTCTCCTCGCGCTCGGCTCGGCGCCGCTCGCGCTCCGCCCGCTCGCGATCGTCGGGCGCGCGAGCGGGCGGCACCTCGTCCCGGCGATCGCCGGGACCGCCGCGCTCCAGGCGACCTTCGGAGTCCTGCTCGCGCTCGGGATGTGGTGGGCGTGACCGGCGCGCGACCGGACCCCCGGACGGGCATGCGACGCATCCCGTTCCGGATCCCGCTCCTCGTGAAGGTCGGCAGGATCACCGAGCGCTCGGGCTGGCTGATCGAGGGACCCGAAGGCTGGGGCGAGATGTCTCCGATGCCGCGCCGCCGCGCGCAGGAGTTCGGGGCCGCGCAGGCCTTCGCGCTCGAGGCGGGGACGCGACCCTTCCCGACCCCCGTGCGCGACCGCGTCGAGGTGAACGCGCTCGTCCCGAGGGTCCGGCCGGAGGAGGCCGTGCGCATCGCCCGCGAGAGCGGGTGCCGCACGATCAAGGTGAAGGTCGGGGACGCGCGGGGCGAGGAGCGGCTGCGCGCGGTGCGCGAGGCGCTCGGTCCGGCGGTCCGCCTGCGCGCGGACGCGAACGGCGCGTGGGACCTGGAAACCGCCGAGGCGATGCTCCGGCGGCTCGCGCGCTACGACCTCGAGTACGTGGAGGACCCCGTGGAGTCGATGGCCGACCTCGCGGCGCTCAGGCGACGCTCGCCGGTCCCGGTCGCGGCGGAGTCCTGCGTCCGAAGCATCGCCGACGCCCGCGAGCTGCGCCGCCTGGAGGCCGCCGACTTCGTCGTGCTGAAGGCGCAGCGCCTGGGCGGCGTGCTCCCCTCGCTCGCCGCCGCCGAGGAGGCGGGCGTCCCGGCGGTCGCGTCCAGCTCGCTCGAGACATCGGTCGGGCTCGCCTCGGGGCTCGCGCTCGCGGCAGCCCTGCCCGAGCCGCTCGCCGCCGGGATCGGTACGGCGTCGCTCCTCGCGTTCGACGTCGTGGAGGACCCGCTCGTGCCGGTGGACGGCGCGCTCTCCCCCCGAAGGCCGCGGGTGGCCGAGTCCTTCATCGAGTCCGCCGCGCGCGCGGCCGGGGATGCGCGCGCGGTCACGCGCGCCGCCGGGGATGCGCGCGCCGCCGGGGATGCGCGCGCCGCCCCCCGCTCGGGAGAGCGCCGGTGAACGAGGGCGATGTCGCGCTCGCGTGCTGCGCGCTCCTCGCCGACGAATTCGCGCGCGCGGGAGTCACCGACGCGTGCGTGTCGCCCGGATCGCGCTCGACCCCGGTGGCGCTCGCGCTCGCGCGCCATCCCGGGCTTCGGGTCCACGTCCACCTCGACGAGCGCTCGGCGGGGTTCTTCGCGCTCGGGCTGGCGAAAGCGACCGGGCGCCCGGTCGTGGTCGCGACCACATCGGGCACCGCGGCAGCGAACCTGCTGCCGGCGATCGTCGAGGCCGCCGGGTCGCGCGCGCCGCTCGTCGCGCTCACCGCCGACCGGCCGCCCGAGCTGCGGGACACCGGCGCCAACCAGACCATCGACCAGATCAAGATCTTCGGCGTGTTCGCGCGTTGGTTCTTCGAGGCCGGCGTGCCCGGGGCGCGCCCGGGCGCCGCGCGCTACTGGCGCTCGCTCGGCTCGCGCGCCGCGGCGGTCGCCGCCGGTCCGCCCGCAGGTCCCGTTCACTTGAATCTTGCCTTCCGAGAACCGCTCGTGCCCTCCGGCGCGCCGGTGGATCTCGGCGAGGGCACCGGCGGCCGCCCCGGCGGCGCCCCCTGGGAGCGAGCCTCGCCCGCAGGGGCCGCTCCGCGCGCGGAGGACGTCGCGGCCCTCGCGGACGAGATCGCCTCGACCGAGCGCGGCGCGATCGTCGCCGGGACACTCGCCGTGCCCCCCGAGGCGATCCTTTCGCTCGCGAGGGCAGCCGGCTGGCCTCTCGTCGCCGAGCCCGCCTCCGGGCTCCGCCGTCCGCCGGCCGCGCTCGCCGCGGGACAGGCTCTCCTCTCCGATCCCGGATTCGCCACCGCCCATCGCCCCGATCTCATGCTGCAGATCGGGGAGACCCCCACCTCGCGCGCGACGCAGGCCTTCGTCGCGGCGGCCGGGCGCCTCGTGATCGTGGACCCGCACAGCGGGCGGCACGACCCCGATCGGCGCGCGGCGTGGACGATCCAGGCCGACCCGGGGGCGCTCGCCTCGGGGGTGCTCCCCCGGCTTCCCGCGCGCCGCGATCGCGCGTGGCTCGATTCCTGGCGCGCGGCCGATCTCGCCGCGCGCGGCGCTATCGACTCGCTGCTCGACTCCTGGGAGGAACCGTTCGAAGGCCGGCTGGCGCGCGACCTCGCCCGGGCCGCGCCGGCCGGCTCCACCCTCGTGGTCGCGTCCAGCATGCCGGTGCGCGACCTCGACGCGTTCATGGAGCCGCGCGACGGGCTTCGCGTCATCGCCAACCGCGGCGCGAGCGGCATCGACGGATTCGTGTCCACCGTGCTCGGTGTCGCGGCCGCCGGCGCCCCGACCTACGCGCTGGCGGGCGACCTGTCGCTGCTCCACGACGCGGGGGGGCTGCTGTGGGGCGCGCGGCGCGGGGCGAGCGCGGTCATCGTGGTCGCGAACAACGACGGAGGCGGCGTCTTCTCGTTCCTGCCGCAAGCGGATCTGCCCGAACACGAGCGTCTGTTCGCGACCCCGCACGGGCTGGATCTCGGCGCGCTCGCCGCAGCCGCCGGCGCGGGGTTCGAGCGGGTCGAGCGGGCGGGAGACCTCGCGCCGGCCGTGGAGCACGCCGCGCGCGCCGGCGGCGTGTGGCTCATCGAAGTCCCGACCGAGCGCGCCGACAACGCCGAGCGCCACGCGCGCGCGCGGGAGGCCGTGGCAGCCGCGCTGCCCGCCCCGCGCTGACCGGGCGAGATTCGATCTCGCGGTCGACTATTCGAGGGCGTCCCGGATACGGCGCAGTCCGGCGGCCTGGAGCTGGCGGATCCGCTCCCTGGTGAGACCGCGCTCTTCGCCGATCTCCGCGAGCGTGCGTGGCCTCGCACCGTCCATGCCGAGGCGGTCGCGCAAGATCGCACGCTCCCGCACCGGCAGCCGCTCCATGTGCCTCCTGAGTTCCGCGGGATCCTGGACCAGCAGTCTTTGCCGCCGCCCGGTGATCCCTCCCGTCCGCAGCATCGCGGCCACTCGCTCCTCGAGCGTCGCTCCCAGCCGGACCGACCGCCGTTCGCGCGCCGCGCGGCCGGGGCGACCCGGGTTGCCGCGACGCGCCGCCCGACCCGGCGCCCCCCCACGCGAGCTGGGAGCAAACCACTCAACGGCGCTCCGACCGTATACCGGCAGAACCCGCCGCCTGACCTTGCGGAACGAAGCACCCGGGGAGAAACCCACGACCAGCAGGCAAGAACGGAGCAACCACAGCTCGTCCTCGGTGTCCGCCACGAGGCGGACCTCCCACCCCTTCTTGAAAGTGGAGGACCCGAGTTCCTGCCGGCGGCGCAGGTCCGGTACCCGCACGTAGCCGTCGCGCGCGAACGCCTCCCGGAGGACTTGCTCGGCATCCTTCCGCGACTTCTCGTCCGGACCCCGCCGGGGGGCTTCCTCACTCATCGTGCGCACATCCAACCACGTCCCGGCTCCCGGCGCACGATGCCTCCCGCCCCCCCGCCGGCCTCGAGCGTCGCCGCGCGACCTAGAGGCATCCGAGCGCGCGCAGCAGCGGCCGAAACTTGGCCTCGGTCTCCGCCACCTCCGCGGCGGGCTCCGATCCCGCGACGATGCCGGCGCCGGCAAACAGCCGCGCCGCTCTCCCCCCCAGCTCCGCGCACCGGAGCCCCACAGCCCACTCCCCGTCTCCGGAGGCGTCCACCCACCCGACGAGCCCGGCGTAGAGCCCCCGGTCGATCACCTCCATCTCGCGGATGGCCGCGAGCGCGGCGCCGGTCGGAGTCCCGCACACCGCCGGGGTCGGGTGGAGGAGAGCGGCAAGGGCGAGCGCGCTCGGCGCCGGATCGCGGAGCCTCCCGCGGATCTCCGTCGAGAGGTGCCAGACCGCGCTCGTCGCAAGCAGCGACGGTTCGGCCTGCACGTCCAGCCGGTCGCACACCGGGGCGAGCGCGTCACGGGCAGCCTCGACCACGAACGCGTGCTCCGCCCGGTCCTTCCGAGAGGCAAGCAGCGCGCGCGCGGCCTCGGCGTCGCGCGCGGGGTCGGGGTCGCGCGCCGCGGTGCCGGCGAGCGGGTTCGCGCGCACGACCGCTCCCCGCCGGCTCACCAGGAGTTCCGGCGACGCCCCCACGATCGTCGCCGGGGCCGGTTCCACCGTCCGCCCCACCGCGAACGAGTAGCAAGCGGGGTCGGCGGCCCGGAGGCGCGCGACGAGCGAGCGCGCGTCGAAGGGATCCTCGGACTCGACGACGAGGCTCCGCGCAAGCACCACCTTCTGGAGCGCCCCGCGGCGGATCAGCTCGCGCGCGGCCTCCACCGCCGAGGCGAAGGCGCCGGGATCCGGGTCGGGGGTGACCCGGACCGAGCGGCCCGGCGGAAGCGCGGGATCCACCCGGCCCGCGGCAAGTGAGACCGGATCAAGGGAGGACCCATCGACCGAGACCACCCATGCCCTGCCCGACTCCTCGCGGCGCACCGCGAAGCGCGGGATCTGGAGCACGGCGGGGATGGTGCCGTCGAACGGCAGCGCCCCGATCGCCAGCGGCTCGATCTCCGCCGGGCGCTCGACCTCCATCTCGGCGAGCGCCGCCCCCGCCAGATCCGCCGCGCGAGCGATCTGGCCCGGGCCCGGCGCGATCTCGATGCGCGCGGCGATCCCCGCGCCGGCCACACCCGCCCCGGCCACGCCGGCCCCGGAGCGCTCCAAGAACAACGGCTCCCGGGGATCGATGATGGAGAGCAGGTCGGGTGCGCCGGCGAGGCCGCGCACGCGCGCCGGGCCGAACGCGACGCCGGCCCTCACGCGCGCGTCCCCACGAGGATCTGCGCGATCCCGCCGGACAGAGGGACCCGCCGGGCGCCGGCCAATCCGGCTCGTCGCATCATCTCCACCAACTCTGAGCGTCGCGGCAGGTAGGCGACCGAGCGCGGGAGGTACCCGTAGGCACGGCGATCGGAAAGGAGGCCCCCGACAAGCGGCACGATGCGGTTGAAGTAGAGGGAGTGCCCCGCGCGCAGGAGCGCGCCGGGTGGCTCGGAAACCTCGAGGAGCGCGACCCGGCCCCCCGGGCGGAGCGCGCGCGCCATCTCGCCGAGCGCGTCCTCGAGGCCGGCGAAGTTGCGCAGCGCGAAGCCGCAGGTGATCCCGTCGACCGCCCCGCCGGCGACCGGGAGCTTGAGCGCGTCCGCGCGCACGAGCGGCGCGCGGGTCCGGGCAGCGGCGAGCATGCCGGCGGCGAAGTCCACGCCGATCGCGCGGTGGCCGGCCTCGGCGAGCAGGCGGCAGAAGTCCCCCGTCCCGCAGGCCACGTCGAGCACGAGCGCTCCGCGAGGGAGCCCGAGCGCGGCGACCGCGCGCCGGCGCCAGCCCATGTCCATCCCGAAGGTGAGGATGCGGTTCATCAGGTCGTAGCGCGAGGCGATGGAGTCGAACATCGCGCGGACGGCGCGCGCCTTCGATTCGGCGCGCGGGAGGGGCCCGGGCGGCCGGACTACCCGGGCCACGGGACCTCGATCCGTCGCCGCGACTCCGCGCGAGTGGCGGCGATCTCGGCGTCGTCCCCGACGCGCTCGATGTGCTCCTCAGCCACCGCGAGCAGGACGCGCCGGAAGTGGTGGGCGACGAGCGCCGTCACGGCGGGAAGCAGCTCGCGGAACGCCGCCACGAGCTTCGCCGCGGCCTCATTCTCGGGCAGGCCCGAGGCGCGCACCGGCTTGCGCACGTGCTCGTCGAATATCTCGACCGCGCGCTCGGCGATCCGGCGCGCGGCGGCCTGCTGCTCTCGCCCGAGCGCGAGCAGATCCCCGAGCGGCAAGCCGGCCTCCAGCAGCCGCAGCCCGGTCCGCACGATCTGGACGTCGGCGGCCGTGTAGCGGTCCTCGCCGTCCACACGCCGGCCGAGCGCGATGCCCTCGCTGTGGATCGCCTGCAACAGCGCAGCCGGCACACCGCTTCGCCTCGCGAGATCGGCAAGGGTGAGGAGTTCCTCCTCCTCGCCGTCCCCATGCGCGGCGGCCACCGCTGTCGCAAGGTCCTGGTCCGCGCGCGCGAGCGTCCCGGAGAGGACCCGGGAGATGACGGCCAGCGAGAGACCCTGCCGCTGGAGTTCCCGGATCCGGCGGATCCGCTCGGCGTGCCCGGCCGCATACCAGGCGACTCGCCCCTCGCGCCGGGGCTGCGGGAGCAGCCCCCTCGACTGGTAGAAGCGGACCGTGTCCACCGAAACGTCGCAGGCGGCGGCGAGCTGCTCGACGCGGTACTCCATGACCAATCACTCTATGAGTGATCGCGCGAATCGTCCATCCGGAGGCGAACGGGCAATCCCGCGCCGCGCGCGCCTTGACGCCCTCGAGAATGTAAAGTACACATACAAATCGGTCGGGCGGAGGGACATCCAGCCGCCTCGAGCCCGGCCTTCGACCTGATGGGATCGACTCCGAACTTCGCCTCGGCCCCCGGGACTCCCCCGGCCGCCGCGGCGCGCGGCGTCGGCGTCTCCTTCGGAGGGCTTCGGGCGCTCGACGCGATCGACATCGAGGTCACGCCCGGAGCGATCGTCGGGATCATCGGGCCGAACGGGGCCGGCAAGACCACCCTCTTCGACTGCCTGAGCGGGTTTCTCCCCTGCGAGGGGCGCGTGTGGGTGGCGGGCAAGGACGTGACCGGGCTCCCGCCCCACGGGCGGGCTGCCGCGGGCCTCGGGCGGAGCTTCCAGGACGCGCGTCTCTTCCACACCATGACGGTCCTCGACACGCTTCGGGTCGCCTCCGAGCTTCACCTCAAGGGAGCCGGCGTCCTCCCCTCCCTGCTCTCCCTGCCTTCCTCTCGCGCCGCCGAGCGGCGCGCCACCGAGACCGCCCTGGAGCTGATCGACCTGCTCGGGCTCGGGGGTTTCCGCGACAAGCTGATCCGCGAGCTGTCGACCGGCACGCGGCGCATCGTCGACCTCGGCTGCGTGCTCGCGCAGGACCCGTCGGTCGTCCTGCTCGACGAGCCGTCCTCGGGCATCGCGCAGAGAGAGACCGAGGCGCTCGGGCCGCTGCTGCGCCGCCTGCGCGACCGCACCGGCTGCGCGATGCTCCTGATCGAGCACGACATGCCGCTGCTCATGGGCCTGGCGGAAAGGGTCTACGCCCTCGAGGCGGGGAAGCAGATCGCCGAGGGAACGCCCGAGGAGGTCGTGAACCACCCCGAGGTGATCCGCTCCTATCTCGGGGCCGACGCTTCCGCGATCAACAGGTCGGACGCGGAGCCCGCGGCGGAGGCCGAACCGCCGCGCGCCCGGCCCCGCCCGCAAGCGAAGCCCACCGCGCGCAAGCCGGCACCGCGCACGGCAGTGCCTCGCAAGGCAGCACCGCGCAAGCCCGCACCGCGCAAGCCCGCCGCGGTCGATACCACCGGCGCGCGGGCAAAGCCCGCCTCGGCGCGCGGGCCGCGCAAGCCGAAGGAGTAGGCGCGCGGTGCCGCCGGCCGGCGCGACCCCCAAGACGCCGCTCAGGGGCCGAGTGACCTCCGGAGCAAACGGAGTCCCGGGCGTCCTGGTGTCCGACGGCCGTCACGTCGCGCCGACCGGTTCCGACGGAACGTTCGCCCTGCCGGGTCACGGCCCGTTCGCCGTCCTTACCCGCCCCACGGGATTCCGCGCGGAGACCTGGTACGTGCCGGCGACGAGCGAGGAGATCGTGTTCCGGCTCCTCCCGGTCGCCCAAGACACCCCCTTCTCCTTCATCCACATCACCGATCCGCACCTGTCGCTCGGTGACCCGGCGTTCGGCGAGGGAACCGGCGACGCGACGTTCTGGCTCAACGGCGAGACGTGGCACGAGCGGATCGTCACGACCCCGGCAGTGCTCAGCGAGCTTTTCGCGGACATCGAGCGGCGCCACCCCAGCGCCGCGTTCATCGTGGCCACCGGCGACCTCACCAACTCGGGGTCGGAGGCCGAGTACCAGGCCTACCGGTCCGCGGTCGCCGGCTGCCGGCTCCCGGTCGTCTCGATCCCGGGCAACCACGACTTGATGCCGCAGCCCGAGGATCCGGCCGGCGCGGGCCCGGAGTCGCTCTACTCGGCGGTGACCGCGCGCTACGAGCGGCACCTCGGACCGCGCTGGTTCTCCTTCGAGCACGGCGGGCTGCACTTCGCGGCGATCGATTGGTTCACCCACATGCTCGGGCTGGACCGGGACGACCAGGACGCATGGCTTGCGGCCGACCTGGCGGCGGTCGCCCCCGGGACACCCGTCGTCCTGCTCAGCCACGATCAGATGAGCGCGGAGTTCTATGCGGGACTCCCCGCCCCGCCGGTCGCGTCGTTCTCCGGCCACTGGCACACCTCGCGGGTCGCCCGGGCGGGGGCGACCGTCCACTACAACACCGGCCCCCCGACGTTCGGCGGGCTCGACTACTCCCCCGCCCACCACCGCCTCGCGACCTGGACCGGCACCCGCCTCGACGTGCGCACGGTGGCGCGCGGCCCAGAGGCGCTCGCCGGCGCGACGTTCGCCTGCCGGCCCGCGCGCCGCGACCTCGGTCCCTGCCTTTGGACGGCGGAGCTGTCGGGAGGCGCCCACATGGCTGCTCCCGTGATCCACGGCGACCTCGTCCTTGCGACGTCGAAGGACGAGGACTCCCCCGCCGGGAGCCTCGAGGCCTTCGACCTGGAGACAGGGCGACGCCGCTGGATCGCCCGACTGGAGAGCGCCGTGAAGTCGTCGCCGCTCGTCGTCGGCGGCGCCGTCGTGGCAAGCGCGGTCACCGGCGAGACCCTCTGCGCCGATCTTCGCACCGGAGCCGAGCGATGGCATCGTACCCTCGTCGACCCGCTGCGCCTCTGGGCCTACCTGCGGCCGGCGACCGACGGACGAAGTGTGTTCGTGGGGGACGTCTCGAGGTTTGCGGCGTTGGACGTCGCCGACGGCTCCGTGGTCTGGATGCGTGAGGATCTCGGCCAGCGCGAGAACATCACCTCCCACGCCCATCCGGTCGTCGTCGGGCACCGCTTGATGGTGTCGTTCGCGGCCCAGGTCCCCGACCTCTGGGCGCTCGACCCGGCCACCGGCGCGACGATCTGGCCCAAGGGGGTCGTCCCTCGAGGGATCTACGGCCTCGAGGCCGCGGACATCATCGTCCACCTCCCCCGGACACCGGTCGCCGGTCTCGCCGCAGACCCCGGCGGACAGGATCTCTACGCCGTCCGGCTCGGCTCCCGCATCGATCGCATCCGAAGCGCCGACGGCACGGTCGTCTGGTCCGCCCCGTTCCTCGGGTGGTTCAATCCGGCGACCCCCTTGGTGCACGCCGACGCCGTCGTCGCGGTCGCGGGGAGCGGGAGCGTCAGGTCCTTCGACCGCGCGACGGGGCGCCTGAGGTGGGCGACCGAGCTGCCCCACGGCGCGCCGATCGCCATGGGTGCCTACCGGGCCGACGGCGCCGTGATGCTCGCGGGCGCCACGGCGGACGGTGACCGGCTGCTCACGCCCCTCGGAGACGGGACAATCGTCGCCCTGGGGCCCGAAGACGGCCGGGTGCTCGCGCGCGCCGACCTGGGGGTTCCGATCGCGGCCTCCGTCGCGGCCGGCGCCGGCACCCTGGTCGCGGCCTGCGTGGACGGCGTCCTGCGGGCCCTCCCGGCGGAGGCCTTGGGGTCCGGGGGATAAGCCGGAGGGGCTCCGGCCCTTGTGGCCGATCGGGATTTGTATTTATACTTTCCATATATGCCGCGGCGGCGCGGTGGGAGGGCGGGGGTCCATGAACCCGACGATGATTCGAGCCTTTGCAGACGGGGCGGGCGCTAGTCTCGCAGCCGCACCGATCCGAGACCGGCACCTCGGGCGTCCGGCCGCACGGAGGTCGTGAGCGATGAACAGTCAAGTGGTCCGGGCACTCAAGGAGCGACCGCTGCTCGGCGTTCTCGCCGTCGCGATCGCGGTGGTCTTCATGATCGACCTCGCGAACTTGCGGCCCGCCGCAGATACAAGTCCTTCGGCCGCGGGAGGCGGGCCGGGCGTCCCGACCCCCGGAGCCCCCTGGACTCCGGGAACACCGACTACGGGCACATCGCTCTCCCCGACGCCTGGGGCCGTCCCGTCGGCCGGCGGATCGACGTTCCTCCCCGGCAGCCCCTCGCCGCACTCGAAGCCCCCGGTTCCACGCTCCGCCGTGCCGCACTTCGGCCTGAAGACCCAAGGGGTCACCGACCGGGAAGTCAAGGTCGGGGTCTCCTACAACGTGGCCTCATGCGGAGGCGCGGCCGCGCTCGAGGCGATGGTCGGGCCGAGCATAGCCGGCGACATGAAGAAGTCCATCGCGACCTACGCGCGCTACGTCAACGACACCGGCGGCATCGGCGGGAGGAAGTACCTGCCCGTGATAGCGGACGATGGCGGCTCCGGCTGCCCCGAGAAGAACATCGCCGCCGCGGTGAAGATGGCGGAAGAGGACAAGGTCTTCATGGCCATCCCCGGGCTCCACATCGAGTCGGACTACATCATGAACAAGTACAAGATCCCGGTGTTCGGCGGCCGCGAGGACCCGAAGTCGCTCGCGCGCTACGGCCCGAACGGCCTCCAGGTGCTCGAGCCGACCGAGCCGACCTTCGAGGCATGGGCGAGCTTCGGACGCTACTACCTGAAGAGCAAGGAGCACACGCCCTGCCTGATCCGGATCGAGAGCGGCGCGGCCGGCGACTTCGACACCGCCGAGAAGATCCTGCGCGCGAAGATGGCCGACTACGGCCTGAAGTTCAAGGAGATCTACGTCTTCAAGGACGACCCCTCGACGGCCCAGACGCAGTCGAACACCATCGTCGCGAGCGCCAAGAAAGCCCTATGCGACCAGGCGTGGTTCCTGGCCGGTAACCCGATCGGGCTGATCTTCCTCACCGACGCGGCCACCCAGAATCAGTGGTTCCCGACCTGGACCTTCACGGCCATGACGGTCCTCACGGACGACGACACCATCGCCAGCCTGATGGACCCGGTGCAGTGGAACAACGCGATCGGCCTGTCCTACCGGGTGCCGGCCGGATACCACCGCATGGAGGGCAACTGCAAGGCGATCTACGAAAAGTACAACCCGAACGACGGGCAGAGCGATTCGGCCTCGGCCAAGATCGCGTGCGCGACGATCCTAACGACCGCGGAGATGATGCGGCGCGCCGTCGCCCTCACCGGGACGCTCGACGCCGACACGCTCCTGCTCGGCGCCGATGCGGTGAACAACGACTTCTTCTACGACGCCACGGTGCCGCTCGACTGGCAGTACCCGAGCGTGCGAGGCCCCTTCAAGACGCGCGCCTTCAGCCACTACACCGTCGTGCATTGGAGCTCCACCCAGAAGAAGTACTACTTCCCGGAGTACCCCTGCTACTACAAGGTCTTCAAGGCGAACAACGGCGGGTGCGAGGATCTGAGCAGGACGTACCACAAGTAGTGCCGATGATGGGAAGAGCGTGACGGACCGGCTCGCGATCGACGGCGGCGACCCGGTTCGCAGTTCTCCGCCGCCCCTCGGCAAGGGCGCATCCCTCCTCGGCGAGGAGGAGCGCGATGCCGTGGCCCAGGTGATGGAGAGCCGGTCGCTGTTTCGCTACTACGGCCCCGCGCTGCTCGGGAAGGTCGCCGCGTTCGAGGAGGCCGTGCGCGAGGCGCTCGGCTGCCGCGTGGCCGTGGCGACCTCGAGCGGGACGGCCGCGCTGCGAGCCGCCCTCGCCGCCCTCGGCGCCGGGTGCGGCGACGAGGTCATCGTGCCGGCCTTCACGTTCATCGCGACGGTGAACGCCGTCGTAGTGGCCGGTGCGGTGCCGATCTTCGCCGAGATCGACGACACGCTCGGGCTGGATCCGGCGGACCTGGAGGGGAAGGTGAGCGAGCGCACGGTCGCGATCGTGCCGGTCCACCTCGAGAACGTCGCCTGCGACATGGACCCGATCCTCCGGGTCGCGGCGCGCCGATCGCTCGCCGTGCTCGAGGACGCGGCGCAGTCCATGGGGGCCTCCTACCACGGGCGCGCGCTGGGGACCCTCGGGGACCTCGGGGCCTTCTCACTCCAGCTCGAGAAGAACGTCACCTCCGGCGAGGGCGGCGTCGTCGTCACCTCCGACGAGCGGCTCGGCCTTCGCGCCGCGCGCTACCAGGACCAAGGGGGTCAGTTCGTGACGAGCCGCGGCGGCAGCCGCGGCGGGGAGCTGGACGAGCCGTTCGTCGGCGAGAACCTCCGAATGGACGAGCCGGCCGGGGCGATCGCGGAGGCGCAGATGCGCAAGCTCCCGCGGATTCTCGCGGCGATGCGCGCGAACAAGGCACGGATCCTTCAGGGAATCGGCGAGGTTCCCGGGATGGCGCGCCGGCGCGTCCCCGACCCGGA
>JACQXY010000052.1 GCA_016208485.1 Acidobacteriota bacterium
CCCTTGGCGAGGGAGCGGGAGATCACCAGGCGCTGGACCTGGTTGGTTCCTTCCACGATCTGCAGGAGCTTCGCCTCCCGCATGTACCGCTCCACCGGGAACTCCTCGACGTAGCCATACCCACCGTGCGCCTGCACCGCGTCGGTCGTCACCCTCATCGCCGCGTCGCTCGCGAAGAGCTTCGCCATCGCCGCCTCGCGCGCGAAGGGCTCCCCCGCGTCGCGTCGTGCGGCGGCGGAAAGGGTGAGCGCGCGAGCCGCCTCGACGGACGTCGCCATGTCGGCGAGAAGGAACGCGATCCCCTGGAAG
The DNA here is from genome assembly GCA_016208485.1 of Acidobacteriota bacterium. Classification (GTDB taxonomy): domain Bacteria; phylum Actinomycetota; class AC-67; order AC-67; family AC-67; genus JACQXY01. The sequence goes on from JACQXY010000052.1 coordinate 310, forward strand.
GAGATCACCGGCCGGCCGAACTGCCGGCGCTCGCGGGTGAATGCGACCGCCGCCTCAAGGGCGGCCGAGGCGAGCCCGACCGAGCAGGCCGCGATCCCGAGACGGCCGGCGTCGAGCGCCCGCATCGCGATCGCGAATCCCTCGCCTTCCTCTCCGATCCGGTTCTCCTCCGGCACCCGCACGCCGTCGAAGATCATTTGCGCGGTCGGCGAGGCCCTCATGCCCATCTTGCGCTCGAGGGTGCCACGCGAAAGTCCGGGCGACCCCCCCGGGACGAAGAAAGCCGTGATCCCGCGCGGGCCCCCCTCGCCGGTCCGGGCCATCACGACGTAGTAGTCGGACTCGCCCCCGTGGGTGACCCAGGACTTCGTCCCGTCGATCACCCAGTCGCCGCCTTCGCGGCGCGCGCGCGTCACGAGCGAGGCCGCGTCCGACCCCGAGCCCGGCTCCGAGAGGCAGTAGGAGCCGAGTTGGTCCCCCGCGCACGCCGGCGGGATCCAGCGCGCGCGCTGCTCGGAGTCGCCGAACCCGTCGATCGGGAAGATGGTGAGGTTTTGAACCGAGACCCCGACCGCGACGGCGAGGTGCGCCCGGGCCAGCTCCTCGACCGCGCGCAGGTACACCCCGTAGGGCTGCCCGCCGCCTCCGAGGTCCTCCGGGTACGGCAGGGCGAGCACGCCGGCCCGCCCGAGCGCCTGAAACACCTCCCGGGGGAAGGCGGCCGCGCGCTCACGCTCCTCGGCGCGCGGCGCCACCTCGCGGCGCGCGATCTCGGACACGAGGTCGAGGATCGCGCGCTGCTCGCCGGTGAGTCCAAGGTGCGCCGACACGCCGGTACGATACCCGCCCCGGGCCGCAACCGAGAACACGCCCCCACAGACGACCCCGGCCCGCGCGCTTCCACGCCGGGCTTCGCTTGAAGGAGATGCACCCCCGGGCGGCGAATACTCCTTGCGAGCATCCGGAAACCGGAAGGAGCGGAGGAATGTCCCTCTCACGATCCGGCGTCGGGCGCGCCCTTGTGGCCGCCGCGACGCTCCTCACGACCATCGCGCTCGGCGCCCCGACCCCGGCCGCAACCGCACGCGCGGACCAGGGCCTGAACGCCAACGAGATCCCCGCGGCCGCTGAGATCGTTGGACTCCTCACCGGGCGGAGCCTGGACGGGACGGCCGTCACGGACCCGAAGCCCTGGGCCGACCAGACGGTGGACATGGTCGTCGCCTTGCGCGACGGGGCCTACTACGCCTACGCGAAGCGCGGCGCGGTCCGGTTCACGCGCGCGCCTTCGGGCGCCGGCTGGGCATTCACAGCGGAGATCCTCGACGGGAAGAACCCCCTCGCCGACCAGGACGGCACCGCGCTCCACTCCCTCGCCGAGGAGCTTGCCGCGCGCGAGGACGATACGGTCCCGCCCGGATGCGACCCCGAGACCGATCGCGACTGCCGCTTCTTCGTCGGCGCCGGTGCCGTGACCTACCCGAACGCCTACGAGCGTATCGCCGCGGCGTTCGATTCCTCCAGGACCGGCGACATCGCGATCATCCCGTGGAACGACGGACCGGCGTCCTCGGCCGGCGAGCACGGGCACTTGGGCGTGGTGCAGAGCCGCGCGACCCTCATCGTCTCCGGCCGCGGCGCGCGCCGCAGCCCGCTCCCGGTGGAGGAGGAAGCCGCGCTCGGCGTCCAGAACGTAGACATCGCGCCCACCGTGGCCGAGGCGCTCGGAGTTCGGCCCTACTTCATGGACGCGCGCGAGCCGGCGCGGACCCTGGGCGGCGAGCCGTCCACGACCGCGCTGCTGCGCCGCCAGGACGGCGAGGTGCAGACCCCGCTGCTGGAAGAGCCGCTCAACGTCTTCGCGGTCGTCGTGGACGGGCTCGAGCCCGAGGATATCTCGAAGACCTTCACGCCGAACCTGTGGAGCCTCGCCGAGTCCGGCCGCGCGCGCCGCTATCTCGAGGGGCGCGCCAACATGGTGGCCGAGACGAACGCCAACCACGCCGCGATGATGACCGGCGCCTACGGCGAGGTCTCTGGAATGGTGGCGAACGCCTTCTACGACCAGCGGGCGAAGGCGAAGAGGAGCCTCGAGAGCCCGAGCCTCATCCGCGCCGAGACCCTCTTCGACGCGATCGAGCGCCAGAAGCCCGGGCTCAAGACCGCGGCGGTGATGGGCAAGGAGAAGCTGAAGCGCCTGTTCGACTGCACGCGGCCCGCCCCCTCGGGACCGTGCGGGGAGAGCACCGACAATCCCGAGGGCGTCCCGGTCGCCCACGTGCGCCCGGACTTCCTCATCGGCGCATCGACCAGCTTCGACCCAGAGGAGGCGCCGGGCGAGCCGGCAACCGGAAGCGGCTACTCCCTCGACACGCAGATCATGGACCTCGCGATCGAGCTGCAGGGGCGCGAGGACCCCGACTTCACCTTCGTGAACCTCGGGCTCGTCGACGGGATCCAGCACCTGTTCGGCGCGGAGAGCCCCCAGGGACGCGCCGCCGTGCGGGGCGCCGACCTGCAGATCGGCCGGCTCGTGGACTACCTCAAGGGAGCCGGGAAATGGCAGCACTCGGTGGTGATGGTGCTCGCCGACCACTCCTTCCAGTCCACCGGCGACGCGGTCAGCGCCGAGGTGGCCGGGAGCGAGATCGGGGTCGAGAACCCCGCCACGCCGCACCTCTCGGGCGGATGGATCGTGCTGCCCGACGTCCTCGGCACGTGCCCGGCCACCTCGTTCACCACGGTGAGCCACGGCGGCGCGGCATCGGTGTACCTGACCGATCCGGGATATGACCCCTACGCCGGGACATCCCTCACCACGGAGCAGCAGGACTGCCTGAAGACCCTGCGCGCGCGCGCCCTCGCCAACACCGGGGTCGATGAGGCCATGTACCGGATTCCGGTCTCGGGCGACAGCGCCCCGATCCACCCGGAGTGGCGCCTCGACTCCCCGCGCGCCGGCGAGCTGCTGCTCACCGCGAAGGACGCCAACGCGTTCCTCGACTCGCGCACGTCCTCGGCGGCGGCGATCACCGGCAACCACGGCGGGCCGAGCACCCGGCACATCCCCTTCCTCGTCGCCTCGGGCGGGACGTTCCTGAACGGCGGCTCCGACGGGAGCAACCTCGCGCGCCCAATCGACATCGCGCCGACCGCGGCCTGGCTCCTCGGCGTCAACCCGCCGGACCGCTCGGAAGGCCGGGTCCTCACGGAGGCCTTCTCCTCGCACCCCTCCGAGGCGATCTACGGCGAGCCCCGCGCGAACCGCGCCGCGATCTTCATCTTCGACGCGAACAACTCCGTGGACGTCCACACGCTGCTCGCGGCAACCGACCCCACAACGGGGGCGGCTTTCACCCCCTGCCAGCAACCTCCCGACCCCGACGACCCAGTCCCCAACCTCCGGTGCCTCGCCGCGGGCGGCCTCGTCGCTGAGTACGGAGCCACGGCCGCCTGGCCGTCGGTCACGTTCCCGAACCACAACACCATCGGCTCGGGCGCCTACCCCGGGCACCACGGCATCGTGAACAACTCTTGGTACGAGCGCGAGACGCAGCGCTCGGAGAGCCCGATCGGTGCGACCGACCCGCAGAACCCGGTGTATTTCTACACCGAGAGCCTGCTCTCGAAGGACGTGGAGACCCTCCACGAGGCCGTCCACCGCACGTTCGGTGACTGGATGGGACCCGACAACCACGACCCGACGAAGGGCGACGGGGCCTTCACGGCCTCGGTGGACGAACCCTCGGCGCGCGGAGCCGACTTCGCCTCGCTCGAGCAGACCAACCGGCTCGGCGAGCCGGCGGTCGCCATGAACTGGGCGCGGGCCGACGAGCTGGCCGCGGACACCACCGCCGAGTGCCTGGAGAAGAACCCCGAGGCGTACGGGGTTGGGACCTCGCTCGACCACATCGGCCAGGGGCAGGCCCGGAGCCTCTATCAGGACCCGTCGCATCCCGCGCCCAAGTACCTGATCAACAACTTCGCGCTCACCGACGAGGCCGCCCACGCCTTTGGGCCCCACACCACGTGCACCCTCGCCGCGTACCGGGACGCCGACCGCCGGCTCGGGAGGGTCCTCGGCGCGATGGCGGATGCCGGCGTGCTCGGCGAGACCCTCATCGTGGTCACGGGCGACCACGGAATGGAGAGCCAGCGGTCGAGCGCGGGCGCTCCGAGCGTCGCGAGCGAGCTTGAGAAGCTCGGCTACCGCTTCGTGAAGGAGGGCGCCTTCGTCTATCTGCTGTCGCTCGACGTTTCGGTGTCTCCCGACGCGTTCTCTTCCGGGCAGCAGGTCACGGTCACGGTGGATGTGCGCGACGACGACACCGGGGACCCGCTCGGCGGTGCGTTCGTCACGGTCGACTCCGGCGGCAGCACGTCGGGCACCACTCCGGAGGCGAGCGCCCCCGAGCGCACCACGATCCCCTACCCGCGCGAGATCTCCGATGCGCTCGACGCAGCCGAGGACCTCGCGGGGCCGGACCTCGGCGACCACCCGACGATCGAGAACCCGGTGCGCGCCTACACCGACTCGAGCGGGCGCGTAAGCCTGACGTTCACTCCGAGCGCCGGTCAGGTGACAATCACGGTGCACCGGGACGGATTCAACGACCGCACGCTGGTCTTCACCGCGAGCTGAGCTACTCCGGTCGAGTGAAGGGGATCGCCCGCAGCAGATTGTCGAGTTCGGGGATCAGGTCGCTCCGGTCGAAGGCCGCCCGCAGCGCGGCCAGCAGCTCAGTTATTGAGGGACGTGTCATGAGCGGCATCGAGCAGACGCTTCACCCGGATGTGATGCTCGAGGTCCCCCCGGCGCTGCTCGGGCGTCGGCCACTGGGGCTGAATGGATCGCGCGAGTCGGCGTAGGGTTCGGGCGTGGAGAACTCCAGGGATCCGGGATCATATGATTGGCCCGTGCCCCAGATCGGCCCCACATCGCGCGAGGAGTGTATCGAGCGTCTCGCGCGCGAGACGTTCGATGTGTGCGTGGTCGGCGGGGGGATCACCGGCGCGGGGATCGCGCTCGACGCCGCATCCCGAGGGCTTTCCGTCGCGCTCGTCGAGCGCGGCGACTTCGCCTCGGGGACCTCGAGCAAGTCCTCCAAGTTCGTGCACGGCGGGCTCCGGTACCTCGCCAACTACGACTTCGGCCTGAGCTGGGAGGCCGCGCAGGAGCGAGACCTCCTCCGCCGGCTCGCGCCCCACGTCGTGCGGCCGGTGCAGTTCCTCTGGCCGGCATTCCGCCACGGCCTGGAGGCGACGCTCGCGCCGGTCGGCCTCACCATCTACGACCTGCTCTCCACCGGCCGCGGGTTCCGGCGGCACCGGCGCGCGCGCCCCGAGTCGATCCGCCGCCTCGCGCCGACGCTGCGCCACGACCGGGTACACGCGGCCTGGACCTACTGGGACGCCCGGGCCGACGACGCGCGCCTGGTCTTCGAGATCCTGCGGACGGCGCACGGCCTCGGCGCGGCGATCGCGAACTACAGCGCCGTTCGAGGCTTCGACAAGGCCCGCGGGCGGGCGGCTGCCGCGCTCGTCGAGGACATCCACGGCGACCGGCCCATCGCCGTGCGCGCGGGCTCGATCGTCAACGCCGCCGGCGTGTGGGCCGGCGAGGTCGCCTCGCTCGACGACCCGGCCCTCGCCCCGAAGCTCCGGCCGGCGAAGGGAATCCATCTGACCGTGCCGGCCGCGCGCCTGCCGCTCCGCTCGGCCTGCATCGTGCCGTCGATCTCCCGCGACGGACGCTCCGTCTTCGCCTTCCCATGGGGCCCGGTCGTCGGGCTCGGGACCACCGACACGGAGTACTCGGGCCCGCTGGATTCCCCCGCCGTCGGCTCCGACGACGCCGCCTACATCCTTTCCGCGGTCAATACCTGGTTCGACACCGACCTCTCCCCCACAGACGCGATCGCGGGATGGGCCGGCCTTCGGCCGCTTCTCGAGGGTGGGGCCGAGCGCACCGCCGATCTCTCGCGCCGCCACGCCATCACCACCTCGCCGTCGGGAGTGATCACGATCACCGGCGGCAAGCTCACGACATACCGGAGGATGGCCCGAGACGCGGTGGACCTGGTATGCGAGCGCCTCGGCGTCCGCGCGCGCTGCTGCACCGCGCGCCTCCCGATCGGCCTCGCCGCGTCCCCGCGCGCGCTCTACGAAGAGACCCGCGCGCTCGCCGCCCGCCTCGGCCTCGACCCGGACGTCGCGCGTCACCTCGTCGCGGCGCACGGGGACCGCGCGCCCGACGTCCTCGCCCTCGTCGCCGAGGACCCCACCCTCGGCGCGCCGGTGGCGCCCCCCCTCCCCGACCTGCTCGCGGAGATCGCCTTCGCTTTCCGGGCCGAGATGGCGGTCACCCTGGAGGACGCGCTCGCGCGCCGCACGCGGCTCGCGCTCCAGGATTCGGCCGGCGGCCTCGGGGATCTCGAGGCGGTCCGGCGCGCGGCCGGGCTCCCGAGAAAACGCCTCCAGGCCGAAGCGCGCGTCTACGCCGCGGCGCTCGCCGCCGAGCGCGGTCCGGTCCCGCCGCCGCCCCTCGCCACCTGATGCCGCCCCACCCCGGCCGGCGCGAAAGGTCGCCCTCCGCAATGGTATTCGCGTCCCGCAGTCGGTGGTAGGCTTATGGTATGAAGACTGCCATGGATCGCGCCGGCCGTCTGGTCGTGCCGAAGCCCCTCCGCGATGAGCTGGGGTTGCGGGCCGGCCAGAAGATCGAGGTCTTCGTCGAGAACGGGCGGATCGTCATCCAACCCGTCCCAACCCCGATGCGCCTCGTGAAGCGCGGCCGGGCCCGAGTGGCGGAGGCGGAGCGCGCGATGCCCCGGCTCACGGCCGCGCAGGTCCGCGACGCCCTGGACCGGGTGCGCCGGTGATCGCGCTCGACACCAGCGTCGCAGTCGCCGCCTTCGCGTCCTGGCACGAGCAGCACCGCAAGGCCCGGGCCGTCCTCTCGGAGAGCCCGCGTCTTGCCGCACAGGTCGCGCTCGAGACCTATGCCGTGCTCACCCGCCTACCGCCTCCGCACCGGGCCCCTCCGGCCCTCGTCGCGGAGTTCCTCGCCTATAACTTCCCCCGCCCGCTCCTCGCGCTCCCGGCGGCGGATCAGCGCCGCCTGATCAGGTCGGCGCCGGACTCCGGGATCGTCGGCGGGGCCATCTACGACGCCCAGATCGCGGCCACAGCCGCGCGCGCCGGCGCTCTCCTCGTCACCCTCGACCGCCGGGCGCTCGCCACCTACAAGGTCATCGGCGCGCGAGTCCGGCTCCTCGCCTAGGAGGGTGCGGTGCCCCCCCTCAGACCTTCATCGCGAGCGCGCCGGGCACGACCTCCAAGGTGACCGGCGTCGTGCCGATCACCTCGCCGTCGGCCTCGAGCAGCACCGGCGAGTCGGCGTCCAGCTCCACGCGCGTCGCCAGGTACTCCCCGATGGCCGGGTGCGGCACGTGCTCGCCCTTGAACATCTTCGACATCGTGCGCGCGGCCCGGCCCTTCGGCCCGGTGAAGACCAGGACGTCGGCGAGACCGTCGCCGGGGTTCGCGCGCGGGGCCACCCGCATCCCCCCCCCGAAGAACTGGCCTCCCGCAACCACGATCATCGAGGCGGTCGCCTCCACCACCAGGTCCCCGAGCGGCGCATCCGTCCGCGCGCCGCGCGCCTTCCGCCCGTGCATCGCGATCCGCATGCGCTTCGAACGGTGCCGAATCATCCCGCGCACCGCGGCGATGCGGTAGACCGACGCCCCGAGCCACTTCGGCATCCGCGCCGCTATCGCAACCACCTCCGCGCCGAGCCCGGCCTCCGAGATGTTCGCGCACCACCGGACGGCGGGTGCGCCGGCGGGATCGAGGTAGGAGAGCCGAAGGACGTCGATCCGCCCCCAGAGGGAATCCCCGAGGAGGTGGCGAGCCGCCTCCGCGGGGTCCGCAGGCAGGCCGAAGGTCTTCACGAAGTCGGAGCCGCTGCCCGCCCCGACCACGCCGAGGATGGTTTCCGGCGTGGGAGGGGCGGACATGAGCCCGTTCACGACCTCGTGGACGGTACCGTCGCCTCCGACCGCGACCACGAAACGCGTGCCGGCGCGCACCGCCTCGCGCGCGGCCTCCGTCCCGTGCCCGGGGCGCTCGGTCACCGTCACCTCGTAGGCGACCCCCGCCTCGTCGAGGACGGCCCTCACGGCCGGCCACCCCCGCTCCACGGCGCCCCGTCCGGCGCGCGGGTTTACGATCACCCGCATCGGACCGAACGGCGAGGGCGTCACAGCCCGAGCTTCCCCGGGTTCATCACGCCCTCGGGGTCGAGCGCGCGCTTGATCGCCCGCAGGATCTCCATCGAGCCGCCCAGCTCGCGCGCCGCCCAGGGCGCTTTGAGCAGCCCGACCCCGTGGTGATGGCTGATCGTGCCCCCGCTCGCGAGCACGGCCTCCATGCCGTCCGACCACGCAGACCGGTACCGCGCCTCGGCGACCACGTCGTCTGCGGCGCCGAGGATCAGGAACGTGAAATACAGACAGCTCGCCTGGGCGTAGATGTGCGAGGCGTGGCAGCCGACGTGGTCGGCGCTTGCGCGCAGGGCCTCCCCCACCGCCCGGTAGAGGCCGGGCAGGTCGCGCCAGCCGGCGGCCACCTCCATCGTGTCCACGACCGCGGTGGGGCCGAGCATCTCGCCCCGGAGCACCGCGAGGTACCCCTCAACCGCGTCGTTTCGATGAGTCCACCAGCGCTCGGCGAGCCCGGAATCGCACTCCGACGCGCCGGCGCGCTCGACCACCTCGCGCACCGCGCGCTCCTCGGCCTCGGCGAGCACTCCCCCCTCGAACCGCAAGACGAGGATCGCGCCGGGCGGTCGGTCGGCCTCGTGGCGGAGCGCGATCGCGGCGTCGGCCTCGTCGTACAGCCTCGCAACGGCCGGCCGGAGGCCCGCGCGCGACACGAGTCGCAGCGCCTCGAGCCCCGCGCCGAAGCTCTCCATGGAATAGGCGGCGTGGGCGACCCGCTCCGGCGCCGGACTCAGGCGCAGGGTCGCCTCCGTGATCACCCCGAGGGTCCCCTCCGCCCCAACGAAGAGGCGCGCGAGGTTCGGCCCGACCGCGGTCCCCGGATGCGCCGGGGTGCGCACCACCTCTCCGCCGGCGAGCACGACCTCCAATCCGAGCAGCAGGTCCTCGATCCGGCCGTAGCGCAAGGACTTCTGCCCCGTCCCTCGCGCCGCGAGCCACCCTCCGACCGTGGAGATGTCGATCGACTGCGGGAAGTGGCCGAGGGTGAGGCCGCGCGCGCGGAGCGCCTCCTCGAGGGCCGGTCCCATCACGCCGGCCTGCGTGCGCACCGTGAGCCCCACGTCGTCGATCTCGAGGATGCGGTCGAGGCCGCGCAGGTCGAGCGACACGCACCCCGCGCTCGCCGTCGCTGCGCCGCACACCCCGGACCCCCCGCCGAAGGGAACGACCGCCGTGCGGGTCTGCCGGGCCCAGCCGAGGATGGCCGAGACCTCGCCGGTCGAGCGCGGCCGCAGGACCGCGAGCGGGAGCTGGATCGGGTCCCCGCGCCGCTCGCGCAGGAGCGAGAGCGCCCACCAGTCGCGCGCGTGCGCGCGGAGGTCCTCCGGATCGGTCGACACGCCACCGGCCGGCAGCAGCGCGGCGAGGTCCCGGACGCTCATCGTGGGAATCCTAACGGGTCGCTCGACTTGTAGTCCTTTCCCGAGAGCTCAGATCGCGCCGCTGTAGGCGACCACTCCGCGGTAGACCGCCCTCGCCGCGTCCTTGAAGGGCGGCCCGCCCGGGGAGGCCTGGGCGAGCTGGCCGAGGAGGTCCCAGACCTGCTTCGCCGAGCGCACGAAGTCCCCCGGCGACATCTCCCCGCGCTCCAGCACCTCCTCGAGGGCCTCGCCGCCCGCCCACCAGTAGATCTGCCCGACGAAACCTGGATCCGGCTCGCGGCACAGCTCCAGATCCTGAGCCTGCTCTGCCTCCTGGACGGCCCGGAAGAGCCGCACCGTGCGCGCGAAGGCCCTCCGAACCCGCTCCGTCGGCCACTCCGGCTCCCTGCGGAACCTCTCACGGGTCTCGAACACGAGCGTCGAGGCGACCGCGGCGATTTCGGGCGCGTCGAGCCCGTCGAACACCCCGGCATCGAGGGCCTCGGCGACGAGCAGGTCACTCTCGCTGTAGACGCGCGCGAGGCGCTCGCCGCGCTCGGTAGGTGCGACCGTCGGGGTCGCAGGCCGCTCGTCGCGCACGTAGCCGAACGCCTCCAGCACCGTCAGGACCCGCTCGAACGTGCGGCCGAGCGTCTCGGTGCGAGAGCGCACGCGCCGGCGGAGGCGCTCGGTGTCCCTCGCGAGATCCTCCAGGCGCGCGGCCCAGCGCTCGTGCTCAGCCAGGTCCGGACAGCCGTGGCACGGGTGGGCCTCGAGCCGCGCGCGAAGCGCGGCCGCGGGATCGCGCCGCGCGCCCGGCGACGGCGGAGGCTCGGCCGGCCGCGGCATCTCTTTCAGCGCGCGCGCCACCTGGTGGCGCCAGGCCGGCGACCGGTGGTCCCCCTCCGGCAGCGCGATCCGGCCGACCACGCGAAAGGGCTCGGTCGCTTCGCGCTCGCCGAGGCGCTCCAGCCGCCTGCCCTCGTCGACGACCAGGGCGACCCGCGCGCGCCGGTCCCGCGTCGGCCGAACCTCGAGCACCGCCGCGAGCGCGCTCCGCCGCTCGAGCGCGACCACGTTCCCGGGGCGAAGCGCCCCGAAGGACGACCGGACGCGGTCGGCCCGCGCGCGCCGCTCCTCATCCCCGCGCTCGGACTCCAGGCGACGCACCTCGCCGGCGAGCCGCCGGTACTCCTCGTGGTCGCCGCGGTCGCAGGCGGCGCGCTCCCGATAGGAGGCGGCGTACCGCTCATTCCGCTCGATCTCCCGCGCTTGGCGCACCACGCTCCGGTCGGCGAGGAACTGCGCGAACGAGAGATTGAGCAGGACCATCGCCTCCTCGACCGGGTAGCGCCGCACGAGGTTCACGGACATGTTGTACGAGGGCCGGAACGAGGACCGAAGGGGCCAGACGCTCGCCGTGGCGAGCTCGGCGATCCTTGAGGCAGGGAAGTCCCTCTGCGCGGGGACGAGAGCGTGGCCGAGCGGGTCGATCCCCCGGCGCCCGGCCCGGCCGGTGAGCTGGGTGTAGTCGGCCGGTGTGAGCGGCTCGTGCCGCTCGCCGTTGAACTTCACCAGGCGCTCGATGACCACCGTCTTGGCCGGCATGTTGATCCCGAGCGACAGGGTCTCGGTCGCGAACACCATCTTGACGAGCGCCCGCTCGAACAGCTCCTCGACCGCCTCCTTGAAGAGCGGGATGCGTCCCGCGTGGTGAGCCGCGATCCCGCGCTCGAGGGCCGAGAGCCACTCCTCGTACCCCAAGGCCTGGAGGTCGTCGTCGGGCAGGACGGCCGCGCGCAGGGACGCGTACTCGCGGATGCGCTCGCGCTCTGCCGCGTCGGTCAGGGTCACCCCGGCGGCGACGCAGTCCCGCACGGCCTGATCGCAACCGGCCCTCGAGAAGATGAACGAGATGGCAGGCAGCATCTCGCGCCCGGCCAGGATCTCGACGACCTCAGCCCGGTCCACCCGCTCGAACGGGGGCGGCCGGCCCCGTCCCGCGCGGCCTCGGTCCCGGCGGGGAGCCGGCCGGCTCCTGAGAGCCGGGTTCGGCTCCCGCCGGCCTCCGCGCTCAACGAAGAGCGGCGCGATCTCGCCGCGCGCCAGAACAAGGTGCTCGAGCGGCACCGGGCGGCGCGTCTCGATGACCACGTCGGTGTCTCCGCGCACGGTGGCAAGCCACTCTCCGAACTCCTCGGCGTTCGACACCGTGGCCGAGAGCGCCGCCAGCCGAACATCCGGCGGGAGATGGATGAGGACCTCCTCCCACACGGCGCCGCGGTAGGGGTCCTGGAGGTAGTGGACCTCGTCCATCACGACGACGCCGAGCCCCTCGAGCGTGGAGGAGCCCTCGTAGAGCATGTTCCGGAGGACCTCGGTCGTCATCACGGCGACCGGGGCCTCGGAGTTGATCGAGTTGTCGCCGGTGAGCAGCCCGACCTTCGCGGCGCCGTGGCGAGCGATGAAGTCTCCGAACTTCTGATTGCTGAGAGCCTTGAGCGGTGTCGTGTAGAACGCCTTCCGGCCCTCGCGCAGCGCGAGCCAGATTGCGAACTCCCCGACCACGGTCTTGCCCGACCCGGTCGGCGCGCAGACAAGGACGCTCCGGCCTTCGGCCAACGCGCCGCACGCCCGCCTCTGGAAATCATCGAAGGCGAAGGAGTACCCGGCCCGGAACTCCCTCACCAGGCCGGCGCCGGGCGAGCCGGCCGCCACCCTACGAGGGCGCCGGCGCGCCGGCCGGGGTCGGTAGGGGCGGCTCTACGTGCCAGGAGGCCTTGTAGTCCTGGATCTCCCGGTTGCCGACGTCGTAGACCGCATCGCCGCGCCGCCGCGCCTCGTCGGCGTGCTGCAGCAGGAGCTGCACCTGAGCCTCGAGCTTCGCGCTCGCCTTGGCGTCGCGCTCGGCGGCGGCCAAGCCCCTTTGGATGGCCGCCACCGTGTACAGCCGCGCCGCCGCGATGTACCCGTCGATGCCCTGGGCGATCAGGTCGTTCGCCCGCCGCAGCGGAGCCGGCGGCGGCGTCTTGGACGACGTGAGGGCCCGTACCGCGTCCCGCGCCGCGGTGAAGTCCTTCTCCCACCTGGCCGCGAGCGCGCGGAACTCCTTGCCGCCGATCTCCTCGCGACCGAACTTCAGAGGCGCGTCGTCCAGCGAGGTCGCCCCTCCGGGCCGCAGGTGCTCGAGCATCGGGGCCTGGGCACGCTGAAGCGCCCAGTCGTAGGCGCGCAGCGCGCCCGAGCGCGACACGTTCTGCCAGACCCGCAGCCCCCCGAGCACCGCCGCCGCGGCCAAAGCCCCCGCCGCGCTCCGGCGGACCCAGGGCCGGCGCACGAAGGGGACCTTCCGCTCGGCGACGTGGGGCCGGGGCGCGCGCGACGGCCCCCTCGCGCGAGAGCGTCGCCTGGACCTGCCCTTGATCGCCATCGCCTACTTCTTCAGGCCGAAGCGGATGATCAGCATGGCCAACTCATACAGCACGTAGAGCGGGACCGCCAGCAGGATCATCGAAAGGGGGTCCCCCGAGGGAGTGAGGACGGCCCCCGCGGCGAACGCGATGAACAGGGCCGGCCGCCGCCAGCCGCGCAGCCGCGCCGACCCGACGATCCCCGCCATGGCGAGGAACACGAGCAGGACCGGAAACTCGAAGGAGAGCCCGAAGACGAGCACCATGAGGATCACGAACGACAGGTACTGGTCTATGAAGATCAGGGGCTTCAGGCCCGGCGCGCGCGCGAACCCGATCAGGAACCCGATCGCCGCCGGCAGCACCGCGAAGGCGATGTAGGCCCCGAGGGCAAACAGGATCAGCGACGAGAGCACGAAGGGAATGGCGTAGCGCTTCTCCTTCGCCTTGAGCGCCGGCGTCACGAAGCGCCACAACTGCCAGAGGAGCACGGGAAGGGCGAGCACGATCGCGGCGAAGGCGCTGATCTTTATCCGAACCATGAACGCGGTCACGACGCCGGGGATGTTGAGCCCCTCCACCGGCACGCCGCCGATCCGGGATCCCTTGTCGAGGGGAGCTTCCAGGAAGCGGAGAATCGGGTTGTACAGGGCGTAAGCGACGACGAAGGCGACGCCGAAGGCGATCAGCCCGACGAAGATGCGGTGCCGGAGCTCGGTGAGGTGATCGACGACGGTCATGCGCCCATCGTCGCGGGCGGGGCGGCGCAGGCGCATCAGGCGGCCGCGAGCCTACTCTTCCTTGGGCCCGCCCTTGGAGGTCTGCTTGCCCTCCTCGTCGAGACCCTCGCTCGCGTCGTCGGCCAGACCCTTCACACCGGTCTTGAACTCACGAAGCGAACGTCCGAGGGAGCGGCCGACCTCCGGGAGGCGCTTCGCCCCGAAGAGCAGAAGCGCGACGAGCAGGAGCAGCAGGATCTCCGGGAGCTGGATCTGCTGGAAGATGCCTAGCACGGGTCCCTCCTCGCACCCGGCCGCCGAGGGTGGCGACCGTCCATACAGATGCTACACCTCGCGGCCCCGGTCGGCCCGCGAGGACCGGGCGCGCAGGCGCTCCATGCCTTCAGTCGCCCGTTGCAGCTCCGCATTCATGGCCTTGAGCGCCGAGGCTAGCTCGCCCCTGCCCTCCTCCATGGACCCCGCCGCTTCCTTCACGCGGCGCACCAGAGCAGTCGCCACGGCGGCCACGAGGATCCCGGCCGCCGCCGCGGCGGTGAGCACGGCGATGAGTGCGGAGCGCATGGCGAGATCCTAGCCGGAAGAGGCGAGGGGTTGGGCCGGCGGGCTAGTGACCCGAGACGACCCGGGTGAGCTGGCTGAACCAGTCGGGCTGGGCCAGCAGGAGATGGAAATCGAGCACGTCGTCCAGGCTGATCGGGGGCCCTTCGTGCGTCTCCCGCATCTCGGCCGGCAGCTCCCAAACCGTGGCGTTCACTCCACCCGAGATGAGAAGCTGGACGACGCGGTCGTCGGCCGGCTTCTGGATGGTCTCGTGACACAGCGGGCACTCGAAGAGGTAGTAGGAGGCCGGCGAGTAGGTGCACACCCGCAGCTCGATGTCGTCGGGGGTGAGCTCCACCTCACCGCACTTCGGACAGAGCGCCTTGATCGTCGTCACCGTGTCCTCCGAACTCAAGCCCTTGCGAACCTGACGCCCCGGTTATCGGCATCCGCTCCGACCGGCTTAACGACTCGAAGTGCCTTCCCCTACTGGTCCAAGCGGAGCGCCTCATACCGAGAAACGAGCGCCGCGGAGCCGAGTTTCCCGCCCAATCCGGCCGAGTGCGGGAGCCTAGGCGAACGGGGTGACGCGGCTGCGGCGCGGCGGCTCTGGAGGTCAGATCGAGCGGAAGATGGAGGCTGCCTTGAGTCCCCAGCGCGCCCCACACGGAGGGCAGTACGTTCGGGAAGCCCGGTGGAATCGTCCGGTGCGAAGTGACCGGTACCCGGCCGCGAGCCGGCGCGTGTAGTCCTCGATCGCGCGCGGCCAGGACTGCCAACGCAGGTGTCCCCAGCCCCAGGCGTTGTATCCGGGAGCGTGCCGGCCGAACGAGGACTCAACTCCGGAGATCGCCACGACGACGCGCGGGTCCACACCGTACCGAACCCCAGCCCCAACCAGGTCCTCCGAGAAGGGCACCATCGGGGACCCCCATACCCTCAGGAATCGCCTAAGCCGGGCAGGGGTGATGATCTGGCCGTCTGCCGCCTTGTAGGCGGAGGGCCTGCGCTCGGGCGAGCGAGTCGTCGGGCGAGCCGGCGCGGGTGCGAGCATCTGGGTCAGAGCACGATCGAGAGATCCGGGCGGGACGGCGGAGGCCTCTGCTCGCTCCACCCCGGGCGAAGTGAGGGGAACAGAAACCAGGCCGATCGCCACGGCCAGCGCGATCGACCCGCCTACGGCCAGGTACACCCTGCGGCGCCCCGACCCGGTCCGCTTCATCATCACACATCGGGCCCCGCGAGGGACCCACAGCGGCCACCATCTCGGACACCTCCGCGCCCGTCAAGCCGAGGGTTTCACGTTTTCACTAGCCGACACGACGGCATTGGAAAAGGCAAGAGAACGGGGCAAAGTCCCGGCTCAGCGATATCTTGCCAGGGTTCGGCCGGCCGCCAGCCGGAGATCCTCTGCAAGCTCCGGAGGGCGCACCGCGCGAGCCCGATTCCCGAGATTTAGAAGCAGGCGCACCAGCCACTCCAAGTGGCGAGTCCGCAACGTTAGGCGCCGCCAGCCACCGGGCAGGGACTCGGCCGACTCCGAGGGGACGGACTCCACCACCCATGTGGCCTCGGGTGCCAGGTCGAGGACCACCTCGATGCCGTTCGCGGATGGTCGAAACACCGGTCCGCCGGAGAACCGTGCTGGATCGAATCCGGGAGGGCGGACGAAGGTCCTTCCGGTCTCCTTCATCTCCTTGATGCGGTCCGACCGGAACGTCCTCTCCTCGCCTGTGTCGTGGTCCATCGCCACCAGGTACCACTTCCCGAGAGAGCCGACGATCACAAGAGGGTCCACCTCCCGCCGGGTCGTCTCGTCGCGGCTCCACGAGTGGTACACGATCTCGACACACCGGCGGGACGAGATCGCCGAGCGGAGGGCCCCCAGCGAGGCAGCACCCTGGGCGTCCAAGTCGACCGAGATCCGGTCCGCGAGCTCGATCGCCGCCTTCGCCTCGCCCGGCGCCAGCGCCCCCTCGAGCTTGGCCAAGGCGCTCCGAAGCGACACGGCCTCCTCCACCCCGGGGAGCGACGCGATCGCGCGGCCGGCGACCAGCAGGCCGAGCGCCTCCAGGTGCGATAGCCGCATCGGTCTCGCGAGCCAGTCCGCCATCCGAATGATGACCCGGTCGTCCTCCACGTAGGCCTCGACGAGATCGCCCGGCCCGAACGGCGGAAGCCCGCACATGAAGAGCAGGTCGAGGTCGGCCTCCAGCTCCCGGCGGGTGATCGAGAAACGGGAACACACCTCCTCCACAGTCGGACGTCCCCGCGCGATCACCCAAGGCGCGAGAAGGAGGATCCGCTGAAGGCGGAGGGCGGTCGGCTCAGCCGGCATGCGGCTCCCTCATCCGGCGCCTCCGCGCGGCTCGGGCTCCGCGAGAACTCGCAGCCGGCGAATCACCTCTGCGCGAACCTCGGCCGGCCCGATCACCTCGGCGTTCTCGGCGAAGCCCAGGATCCATGCCGCGAAACGCTCGGTGTCGGAAACGGGAAGATCCATCTCCACCCAGCCGTCGTCGCGCTCCACGACGCGCTGCGCGCCCGTCCGTCGCTCGGCCCACCAGGCCGACTCGGGCGAGAACGCGACCCGCGCCAGGAGTTCCGGGCTCCCCTCCCACGGGGCAGCTCCAGGCACCCCTGCCGCCTCGGCGCTCGCGGGTGGGGAGAATTCGGCTGCGCGACCGGGAGTCACACGCACCGGACCCTCGATCCGCGCGACCTTGAACCGGCGGATCTCCCCCCGCAAGTGATCGAACCCCGTGAGATACCAGCCTCCCCGGAAGCGCAGCGCGTACGGATCGACCGATCGGGCCTCGGCCACTCCTGCCCCTCCGGTCCTGTAGGCGAATTCGACCCGCTTTCGCCGGCCGACCGCGTCGAACAGGGGCTCGAGGTTGGGTTCCGACAGGTCTACCCAGGGGAGGGTCCACTCCCCTGCGCCCGGGTCCGCCCTTCCCCCCTCTCCGGCCTCCTCCCCTCCCGCCAGGGCGAGCTTCAAGAGCGCGGTCGCGGGGTTTCCTCCCCCAAGCTCGCCTCCCCAGGCGCGGGCCGCGAGCCACAGCGCGGCGCGCTCGTCGCTCGTGAGGCCCGGATCCGCGAGCAACGCGTCGCGCTTGCTGATGAGGTAGCCCTCTTCCGCCCCCCAGACGTCGGTCGGTGCGCGATCCACCGGGATGCCCATCCCGCGCAGCTCCTCCTTGTCCCGTTCGAACATGCGCCGGAACGCGACGTCGGACTGCCCCCCGTAGGCCGGGATCTTCGCGTGGATCTCATCCACCGTGAGTGGGCGGCGCGTCTCGAGCAGAAGGCCGAACAGGTTGACGAGCCGCTCGATCTTGCGCATCGGCTGAATCGTAGACCGGCACGCGAGGACACTCCAGGAGTCGGGGCCTTCGCGGCGCGGGAAGCCGGGAGGTAGGCTCTGCCCGGTGATCAGGCTCAGGCGTGGCGTGGCGCTGGAGATCCGCTCCCGGCGGCCGGGAGTGGCGGAGATCGCCGTGGAGGTCGAAGGGGAGAGAGCCACCGCACTTGCCTACGAGGCCCTTAGCGGCCCGATCTCCGCCGGCGACCGGCTCATCCTCAACACCACCGCCGTGACCCTCGGGCTCGGCACCGGAGGCCTCCACTTCGTCGTGGCCGTCGAGGGCGGCCCCGATCTCGACCCCGCCGGCGGCGGGCGCGCCATGAAGCTCCGCTACACCCCGCTGCAGGTGAGCGTGCCCCCCGTCGAGGAGACGCACCGCGACCTGGTCGATGGCTTCGGGGGGCTCGGCGGTCTCCCGATCGTCGTCGGGGGGCTCCACAGCTCGGTCACCCCGGTCGCGGTGGGGGCGAAAGCGATCGCCCCAGGCGCACGCCTGGCCTACGTCATGACCGAGGGCGGAGCGCTTCCGCTCGGATTCAGCGAGACCGTCCCGGCCCTCCGCGCGGCCGGGCTGCTCGATCTGTCGGTCACCTGCGGGCAGGCGTTCGGGGGCGACCTCGAGGCGGTCAATCTCTTCAGCGGGCTCGCCGCGGCGCGCGCGGTCGGTCGCGCGGACCTCACGGTGGTCGCGATGGGGCCGGGGAACCTCGGCACCGGCAGCCTTTTGGGATTCGCCCTCCTCGAGACCGGCCAGGTGGTGAACGCGGTGGCCGCGCTCGGGGGACGCCCGATCGTGGTCCCACGGCTTTCCTTCGCCGATCCGCGCGAGCGCCACCGGGGGGTTTCCCATCACACGGTCACGGCCCTCGCGGTCGCGGCCCTCGCCTCGGCCGAGATCGCGCTCCCGCCTCTCTCGGCGGACCGGGACGCCCTCGTCCGGCGCCAGTTCGCCGACGCCGGAGTCCTGGAGCGCCACCGCCTGGTGGAGGTAGACCTCGGTCCGGCGGAAGACCTGCTCCGCCGCTCGCCCGTTCCCCTGTCGAGCATGGGCCGGCGCTTCGAGGACGACCCCGATGCCTTCCGCGCGGCGGCGGCGGCCGGCGTGCTCGCGGCCCGGTCCATCTCATGAGACGGGCGCCGCTCGCCGCCGCCGCCATCCGCTGACACCTCACTCGATGGGTGGCCCGTCCGGCCAGCAGTCCCGGGCGACGTCGCGCGCGAACGCGTCCGGCGCCTTCTCCTTGGCAAGGTAGGTGAAGCTCCCATCCGGTCCCTGATACAGATGGGGGCCGCCCCCGTCGACGCGCGCCGCGGCGAACCCGTCGGTGCACCCGAGGAAGGCGTTCCCCGAGTCCCCGTCGAGCACGACGATCGCGTACGGCCCGTCCGACCCGTCCGGGTTCACCGTGACCTTGGCAGCGCCCTTCAGCGGTCTCTCCGCTCCGCCGGCTACGCAGATCGAGACGCTCATCGGGTCGTCCCCCGGGTCGCCGGCCTGCCTCGCTCCCACCTCGGCCGGGGTCGCCCCCGGCGGCATCTCCCCCCGGTCGCAGGAGGCCGAAGGCTCTCCCGCAATCCCCGCCACGGGCACGGCCCCCGCCAAGACCACCGCGCCAACCACCAAGCGCACCACGCTCCTCCGTCGCACGGACTCCTCCTCTCGCGAACCCCCGGGCGGCGCCGTGCCGCCCGCGCGCAGGAGTGTCCGCCTGCACGGCGTCCAGGTCCAGCCCGGGCAGAGTGGGAGAAACGGCGCGGGCGGATCGAACGAGGATTCCGCGGCGGCCCGGGGAAAGCCTCTACATCGACGCGATCAGGCGCTCGACCCGCTCATCGTGAGCCTTGAAGGGGTCCTTGCACAGCACCGTGCGCTGGGCCTGGTCGTTCAGCTTCAGGTGGACCCAGTCCACGGTGAAATCCCGCCGCCGCTCCTTCGCGGTGCGGATGAACTCCCCTCGAAGCCGCGCGCGGGTGCTCTGCGGTGGCTGGACCTCGGCGAGCTCGATCGCCGCATCCTCGACCGCGCGCGCCATGCGCCCACGCCGCTCGAGCAAGTAGTACAGCCCCCGCGAGCGGTTCACGTCGTGGTAGGCGAGGTCCATGAGCGCCACGCGCGGTGAGGCGAGCGAGATTCCCCTGCTCGTGCGGTATGCCTCGATCAGGTTGTGCTTCGTCACCCAGTCGAGCTTGCCGTCGAGCGCCTCGAGATCCTCTCCCTCGATGCCGGCCAGCGCCTCGTCCCACATCTCCAGGATCCTGGGCGCCAGACCTCCGACGTCGCGGCGCTCGGCGAACTTCTGCGCGCGCTCGAAGTACTCTCGCTGGACCTCGAGCCCGCTCATCTCCCGGCCGCTCGCGAGCTTCACCCGCCGCCGGCAGGTGAGGTCGTGGGAGATCTCCCGGATGGCGCGGATCGGGTTCTCGAGCGTGAGGTCCCGCATCACGGTGCCCTCCTCGAACATCCGCAGGAGGAGATCGGTCGCGCCGATCTTGAGCAGGCTCGCCCACTCGCTCATGTTCGAGTCCCCGACGATCACGTGCAGCCGGCGGTACCGCTCGGCGTCGGCGTGCGGCTCGTCGCGCGTGTTAATGATCGGCCGGCTCCGGGTCGTGGCGCTCGAGACCCCCTCCCAGATGTGCTCGGCGCGCTGGGCGAGGCAGTAGAGCGCGCCGCGAGGGGTCTGGAGCACCTTCCCGGCGCCGGCGAACACCTGCCGGGTCACGAGGAACGGGATCAGGACGTCGGCGAGCTTCTGGAACTCGCCGTAGCGCGCGACGAGGTAGTTCTCGTGGCACCCGTAGGAGTTCCCGGCGGAGTCGGTGTTGTTCTTGAAAAGGTAGATCGCGCCCGAGATCCCCTCCTCATGGAGACGGTGCTCCGCCGCGGAGAGCAGCCCTTCGAGGATCCGCTCCCCCGCCTTGTCGTGGGCGATCAGGTCCGGGATCGTGTCGCACTCGGGAGTCGCGTACTCCGGATGCGAGCCCACGTCGAGGTAGAGGCGCGCGCCGTTCTCCAGGAACACGTTGGACGACCGCCCCCAGGACACGACGCGGCGAAACAGGTACCGGGCGACCTCGTCGGGGGAGAGCCGCCGCTGGCCCCGAAACGTGCACGTGACTCCGTACTCGTTCTCCAGCCCGAAGATCCGCCGCTCCATAGATCAAGTGTACGGCCGGGGGTGACGCCCCGCCGGTTCCACCGGTCCCGTCGCGTGCTAGATTGCCGCCCGTGATCCCGCTCGCCACGATCGGCTGGAAAGTCATAGACCGAATCCACCTCGGCCCGTTGTCGGTATCCCCGCACGGCCTGGGCATCATGGCCGGGTACGCGCTCGGCGGTTCCCTCCTCGCCCGGCGCGCGGCCCGCTACGGCATCTCCAAGGACCACGTCTGGAACATGCTCACGCGCGCGGTGCTCGGCGTCATCGTCGGCGCGCGCCTCTTCTACATCGCCGGACACATCGGCGACTACATCCCCGAGGACCCGCTCGGGATCCTGCGCGTCTGGCAGGGAGGGCTCGTCTTCTACGGAGGCGTCTTCGGCGGGATCGCCTTCGCCTATCCCTACGCCCGCAAGCACGGATTGACATTCTGGCACGTGCTCGACTCGGCGGCGCCGGGATTCCCGCTCGGCCTGATCTTCGGCCGGATCGGCGACCTGATCATCGGCGACCACCTCGGCAACCCGACCACGAACCCGCTCGGCTTCCGCTACCAGGGCGGCCCGATCCCCGGGCGCGCGGACCTGCGGATCGGGGACGTCGTCCACCAGCCGGCGCTCTACGATCTCATGAGCGCGCTGGTGCTGTTCCCCCTCGTCATGTGGGTCGGTCGGAAGCGGCGGCCGGACGGCTTCATGATCATGTTCACCGCGACCGCGTACGCGATCCCGCGGTTCTTCATCGACTTCTCGAGGAGCACGACGACCTACCTCGGGCTTCGGGGCACCCAGTGGATCTCCCTCACCCTGGTGCTGGCGGGGTCGGCCTACCTCATCCGGCTGGCCCGGCGCCCCCACGCTCCGAGCGATCTCGTCCCCGAGCTCTCCACCGCGATCTCTCCCGACGCGGAAGCCTAGAAGCCGTCGAACGCGGCCCTCGCCCGCGCGACCGAGCCGGCGTCCGGGCCGACAAGCACGAGCACGCGCGCCCCGGAGCGCAGGACCTCGCCGGCCCCCCCGGGGACTGCCAGCCGCGCCCGGCGCCGGAGCCGACCGCCAGCGGCGACCCTTCGTTGCCGAACCGGAGCGGCAGCCAGCGCCCGAACGCCTCCGCGGCCTGACGCGCCTCCGCCTCGGAGTCCCAAACGGTCAGCACCGCCACGAGCGTCCCCCACCCCGAGTCCACTCCGAGGTAGCGACCCCCGTCCCATCCGGCGGCGCCCTCCTCGGCATCGGGCCTCGGAAGGAACTGGTCGAGCACCAGCCGCAGATCGAACTCGCCGATCTCTCCCGCGCGCCCCGCGCGCCACCCCTTGCCCATCGCCTTCGCCACGTCGGCCATCTTCACGGTCTGGGGATCGTCCCGGCTCGCGAGGTAGCGCCCCGGGTGCAGGATCTGCTCGCTCGACAGCGGCGGATCCTTGTAGGCCGCATCGACCAGGTCGAACCCACCGCGGTCGCGGAGCGCCTGGGCGAACGCCAACCCCTCCTGGTAGGGGAAGAGCAGCGTGCGCTGGAGGAATTCCGGGGACGCGTCGAACGCCGCCCGTGGGGCGCGCGCGATCTCCCCAGCAAGCGATGCTCGCTCGGCCGGGGTCAGGACCTCGGAGGCGTACAGCGCCGACGTGAGAGAGGCATCGCCCTCCGCCAGGGCAAGGAAGGCGGCCGCCCGATCGTCCTCGTGGCGCGCGTTGAGGGTGTCGAGGCGTCCGAGGTCGAAGTGCTGGTCGGTGAGGGCGTGAGTCAGCTCGTGGGCGAGCACGAACCGGTCGAGGGGCGAGAGGCGGCTCGGGTCGCCCTCGATGACGAGCCGCTTCGTGCGGGTGTCGTAGAAGCCGCCGACAACCTCTTCGTTCACGCCGAGCAAGATCCTGTACAGATCCTCCGACGGCCCGAGCATCCCGAGCGCCGTCAGCACGCGGCCCGATGCCTCGACCTCCGCGCGCGGGTTATCCTTGCGGAACTGCTCGGCCACCTTCCACCGGAGCCGAGCATCGGTCACCACTTCCGGATCCACCTGCTTCGAGAAAGTCAGGTCTCGGATGCGCGCGACCGCCTGGGTCAGCCCGTCGATCGCCGAGCCCCCGGAGCGAAGCCCGGCCCGGAGCGAATCCACCTCGGCCTGGAGCGAGGAGACGCGGCCGCGGAGCGAGAAGATCGCATCCTCCCGGTCGCGCAGGCGAACCGCCAGCATCCCGCTCGCGACGACAGACGCCGCCAGCGCGATCGCGAGCGCCACGATCGCGGCCGGTCGCCCGCCGGGCCCCGCCGCGCCGGGCAGCCCTCCCCCCGGCGTTTCCCAGGGGAGCCGGGGCGGCTCGACTCGGGGCGGAGCGCCCGGCGGATCCTCGGGCCGCATCAGCCGGCCGGGAGCGCCGCAGCGACCTGGTCGCCGGAGAGCCTCCGGAAAGCCCGCCGCAGCCGCCCGCGGTCGAGCATCGCCGCCTCGAGGTTGCGACCCTCGAGCGTGCGCTTCGGGTCGGCCTCCACGAGCGCCCGCGCGCCGAGCCGCAGCGCCTCCTCGAGGCTCATCCCGGCCGAGAACCCCCGCCTGACCGCCTCGGTCAGGTTCTCCGCCTGCCCGCCGATCGCGACGAAGCCCTGCTCGTCGGACACGCTGCCGTCGTAGAGGACCCGGTACATCTCGTCGGACTCGAGCGTCGCGCCGACCTGGGCGACCAGCAGCTCCACCTCGAAGGGCTTCATCTCGTGCGTGAAGATATTCCCGAGCGCCTGCGCGTAGGCGTTCGCGAGCGATCGCGCGGTAACGTCCTCGCGGTCGTAGGACCACCCCCGCATGTCGGCGAGCCGCACGCCGGCGATCCGGAGGTTTTCGAACTCGTTGTACTTGCCCACCGCCGCGAACGCGATCCTGTCGTACAGCTCCGAGATCTTGTGGAGGGTCGCGCTCGGATTCTCGGCCACGAGGACGATCCCCTCCGCGCAGGTCACGGCCACGATCGACTTGCCGCGCGCGATCCCCTTCCGGGCATAGTCGGCGCGGTCCTTCATGAACTGCTCCGGCGACACGTAGTACGGCATGCCCGCCATCAGGCTCGCCCCGCCAGCAGCTTCTGCACAATGGTCTTCAGCTCCGAGTCGGGCACCTGCCGGTATCCCTCCGCCGACACCGTCGCGACGATCGGGTAGATGCTCCGGATGAGATCCGGGCCTCCGGTCGCCGCGTCCTCCTCGGCCGCATCCACGAGCGCCTCGACGGCGGCGCGGATCGCCTCGGCTCGCGAGAGCCCGGGTCGCCACCGCTTCTTGAGCGTCCCGCGCGCGTGAACCCCCCCCGAGCCCGTCGTGGCGTGATCGGCCTCCTCGTACTTGCCACCGACCACGTCGAAACGGAAGATGCGCCCGACCCCCCGGGCCCGATCGAACCCCCCGAAGAGCGGCACGACCACGAGTCCCTGCAACGCCGCCGGGAAGTTCAGCTTGATCATCTGCGCGAGCCGGTTGGCCTTGCCCTCGAGGGACAGCTCGTCCCCTTCGATCTTCTCGTAGTGCTGCAGCTCGACCTGGAAGAGCTTCACCATGTCGATCGCGGTCCCGGCAACCCCGGCGATCGCCACGGCCGAGTAGTCGTCGGCGGGGAAGACCTTCTCGATGCGCCTGTCGGCGATCTGCAGACCCTCGGTGGCCCGCCGGTCGCCGGCCATCACGATGCCCCCGTCGAAGGTGAGCGCCAGGATCGTCGTCCCGATCGCCACGGCGGGCACCGGCGCCGGGCTCTGGACGCTCGGAAGCAGGCCGGGATCCAAGCGCCGAAGGAGGTCCGCAAACGAGGGGCTGCCGTCCGGCGCGAACGCCGCCCTGGCCCAGTCGCTCCGCAGGTCACTCACCGCCCTTCTGAACGTAGGACCGGACGAACTCCTCCGCGTTCTCCTCGAGGACCTCGTCGATCTCGGCGAGCAGCTCGTCGGCCTCCTCGATCGCGGCCTCAGCCTTCTTCGCGACCTGCCCTCCCTCGCCGGCCTCCCCCCCGTCCCCGCCGTGCCTGTGAGCCTTCTTCCTCTGGTGCTCAGCGCCGCCGCCCGACTTGGCCACGAACCCTCCCCGATCCAGCCCCGATCCACCGCGCGCCCCCCACCCCAGACCGGGTCCCAGGCCGGCAGGCGCGGGCATCATTCTAGCCGTGGTCTCCGGTCCATTCGCGGCTCGCGGGGTCAGCCCTGGAGGCGGCCGATGAGATCGGCGGCGGTGCGGCACTCGTCCAGCACGGGCTTGACGTGTGCCTCCGTGCCCCGCAAGGGCTCCATCATCGGAACGCGCCGAAGCGTGTCGCCTCCGACGTCGAAGATCACCGAGTCCCAGGAGGCCGCGGCGATCTCCCCAGGGAATTGCGCCAGGCACCGGCCGCGGAAGTAGGCCCGCGTGCTGCGCGGCGGGCGGTCGACGGCGTCGCGCACGTCGTCCTCCGGCACCAGCCGCTCCAGCTTCCCGTTGCGCGCGAGGACGCTCGCGAGGCCCCTGCCCTCCCGGACGTCGTGATACTGAAGGTCCATCATCTGCAGCTTGGGGTCGGTCCAGCGCAGGCCGTCCCGGTCCCGGTACGACGAGAGCAGAGTCCACTTCGCCACCCAGTCGAGCTCCCGATCCAGCGACATCGGATCGGTCTCGAGGGCCCCGAGCACATGCTCCCACCGCGCCATCACTTCCCCCGCCCACTCCGGCGCCTCGTGCCTCATGAGGTACTTCTCGGCCATCTCGAAGTACCCCCATTGGATGTCCACCGCGCGCACGGCCCGGCCGCTCCGGAGCGACACGGTCGCGCCGCACGACGGGTCGTGGGAGATGCGCCGGAGCGCCTGCACGGGGCTCTCCAGCGCGAAGTCCCCGGTGATGGCGTCGTCCTCGATCATCATCAACGTGAGCGCGGTCGTCCCGACCTTCAGCAGGATCGCGACCTCGCTCATGTTGGCGTCCCCGATGATCACGTGGAACCGCCGGTACTTCTCGGGGTCGGCGTGCGGCTCGTCCCGGGTGTTCACGATCGGGCGCTTGAGCGTGGTCTCAAGGCCGACCTCGGCCTCGAAGAAGTCCGCGCGCTGCGAGATCTGGTACGGACCGAACTCCCCCGCGACGGGGCCCCCGAGCGATCCCGCGCCGCAGAACACCTGCCGGGACACGAAGAACGGCAGCACCTCCCCCGCCAGTCGCGCGAACGGCGTCTCCCGGTCCACCAGGTAGTTCTCGTGACACCCGTACGAGGCGCCCTTGCCGTCGGTGTTGTTCTTGTAGACGAGCATGCGCCGGCCGGAGGGGAGAAGCTCGCTCGCCCGCTCGATCGAGCGCGCCAGGATCCGCTCGCCGGCCTTGTCGTGCGCCACCAGCTCGCGCGGACAGAGGCACTCGGGGGTCGAGTACTCGGGGTGCGCGTGGTCCACGTAGTAGCGGGCGCCGTTCGTGAGGATCGCGTTGGCGAGGCCGAGGTCCTCCTCGCTCGGTCCGGCCGGCTCCCGGGCATGCTCGAAGCCGCGCGCGTCTCGCAGGGGGGACTCCTCCTCATAGTCCCAGCGGACGCGACGGGAGGTGTGCGCCACGTAGGCGTTGATCAGCATGCTCGATCCGAGCACCGGGTTGAACTCGGTGAGCCCCGGCACCGTGATGCCGTACTCGGTCTCGATGCCCATGACCTTCGGGATGGCCACGAACCCTCCCCACAAGCGCAGGGCCGGCCATCGGGCCGGCCCTGCCATCCTACGCTCGCGCGATCACAGGTACTGCCCGGTCGCGACCGTCTCGATCGCCCGCGGGGAGCCCTTCGTTCCCTCCGACAGAAGCGTGCGGACGTAGACGATCCGCTCGCCCTTCTTGCCGGAGATCCTGGCCCAGTCGTCGGGGTTGGTCGTGTTCGGGAGGTCCTCGTTCTCCTTGAACTCGCTCCGGATGGCGTCGAGCAGATCCTGCCCGCGAATGCCGCGTTCACCGGTCGCGAGAAGCCGCTTGATCGCCTCCTTCTTCGCCCGAGCGACGACGTTCTCGACCATCGCGCCGGAGTTGAAGTCCTTGAAGTACAGGATCTCCTTGTCCCCGTTGGCGTAGGTGACCTCCAGGAAGCGATTCTCGTCGGACTCGGCGTACATCCGCTCGCAGGTGACCGCGATCATCGCCTCGACGGCCTTCTCAGCGCTCCCGTGCTTCCGGATCTCATCCTCGTGGAGCGGGAGGTCGGGCGTCAGGTAGATCCGGAAGACCTCGCGCGCCGCCTCGCGGTCGGGGCGCTCGATCTTGATCTTCACGTCCAGGCGCCCGGGGCGCAGGATCGCCGGGTCGATCATGTCCTCGCGGTTCGATGCCCCGATCACGATCACGTTGGTCAGGGTCTCGACGCCGTCGATCTCCGACAGGAGCTGCGGGACCACGGTGTTCTCCACGTCGGAGGAGATCCCCGACCCGCGCGTGCGAAAGATCGAGTCCATCTCGTCGAAGAACACGATGACCGGGAACCCCTCCTCGCTCTTCTCCTTCGCGCGCTGGAAGATGAGCCGGATCTGGCGCTCGGTCTCCCCGACGTACTTGTTCAGCAGCTCGGGACCCTTGATGTTCAGGAAGTAGCTCTTCGCGTTCGGACCTTCGCCCTGCTCCCCCACCTGCCGGGCGAGCGAGTTCGCGACCGCCTTGGCGATGAGCGTCTTGCCGCACCCGGGTGGCCCGTACAACAGCACGCCCTTCGGCGCCTTCAGCTTGTGCTCGGCGAAAAGGTCGGCGTGCAGGAAGGGCAGCTCGACGGCGTCCCGGATCGCCTCGATCTGGCCGCGGAGCCCCCCGATGTCCCGGTAGGTGATGTCCGGGACCTCCTCCAGGATCAGCTCCTCGACCTCGGGCTTCGGCAGCCGCTCGAAGGCGTAGCCGGACCGGCCGTCAATCATCAGGCTGTCGCCGGACCGGAGGCGCTGGCCCCGCAAGGGCTCGGCCAGGTAGACCACACGCTCCTCGTCGGCGTGCCCGACGACGATCGCGCGCTCGGAGTCGATGATCTCTTTCAGGGTGACGACCTCGCCCTGGGCCTCGAACGCGCGCATGGCGATCACGTTCATCGCCTCGTTGAGCATGACCTCCTGCCCCTTGACCATGCCCTTGGGGTCCACGTCGGGGTGGACGGCCACCCGGAGCTTGCGGCCCCCGGTGACGATGTCCACCGTCCCGTCCTCGTTCGTCGACATGTAGACGCCGAACGCGGATGGCGGCGCGGTCAGCTTCTCGACCTCTTCCTTGAGGGCGAGGATCTGCTCTCGCGCTTCCTTCAGCGTCGAGGCGAGACGCTCGTTCTGGCCGAGCACGTGCGAGAGGCGCGCTCGCGCCTCCGCGAGCTTGTCCTCGAGGACCCTGCCCTGCCGACCCGGCTCGCCCACGCGACGCCGCATCAGCGCGGCCTCCTCCTCGAGAAACGCCACCTGGCTCCGAAGCTCGGCGATCTCCTTCTCGTGGTCGCCACCGCGCGGCTCTCGCTCAGACCCACGCACCGGCACACCTCCTTGCGACGCTCCAGCTCGCGACGCTCCCATGCTCGATTATAGGCAGCGGGACGGACGGTGGGTGGAGGTGCGCGGCGGCAACCCTCATCTCCCGGCCTCCCCAACGCGTCCCGCGAGTTCCTTGACGGTCCTTCCCGTGTATCGTCACGCGGCCGGGCCGAACTGAAGCCCGAATTGCCGGGAACCGGCGATCGCCGGGGACCTGCGTCGCGCGTCAAACCCCGAGGAACCGCGCTGTGGTGATGAACCCCGTGTGGGCGACCATCCGGTGATCGGGGCGCACGCTCTGGCCCTCGACGTGCCACGGCCGGACGAGTCCCTCGATCGTCGCGATCTCGGTGAAGCCGGCCCCGCGCAGCTCCTCCACGGCCTGGTGGACCTGCAGAACGGTGGGGACGTACGAGCAGAAGATGGCACCCGGCCGGAGCACCTCTCGCGCGACCGGGATGACCGTCCACGGCTCGGGCAGGTCGAGCACGATCCGGTCCACGTCGCGCTCGGGCACTCCGGCGGTGAGGTCCCCCAGCCGAAGCTCAAGCGAAGGCGGGATCTTCCCCAGGAACGCTTCCACGTTCGCGCGAGCGCGAGCGTGGAAGTCCTCCCGGATCTCGTAGGAGATTAAGCGCCCGCGCTCCCCGACCATCCGGGAGAGCGCGAGCGTGAGAGCCCCCGAGCCCGTGCCGGCCTCGAGCACCGTCTGGCCGGGACCGATGTCGGCGAGCACCAGGATCAGCCCGATGTCCTTCGGGTAGATGACCTGGGCGCCGCGCGGCATCTTCAGCACGAACTCGGCGAGCGACGGGCGGAACACGATCAGCGGTACGCCCGACGTGGAGTAGACCCGGACCCCTTCGTGGAACCCGATGATCGCGTCGTGGGCGACCGCGCCGTGATGGGTGTGGAACTCGCCCCCCGGCCGCAACGTGACGAGGTAACGCCGCCCCTTGCGGTCGATCAGGAGCGCGCGCTCCCCCGACTCGAGCGGGGCGCTCACGACGCCTCCGTCCGCCGCCCGCGGCGCTCCGCCGCGCGGGTCAGGCGGCAGTACGCGCACGCGGCAGGCCCGCCGCACTCCCTCGCCCCGGGGGTCGGCATCCCGCAGACCGAGCAGTCGGCAAGGGCGCCGCCGCGCTCCTCCACGAAGCTCGAGGCCGCCCGGTCGAGGAAGCCGAGCACGAACTGCTGCCTGGTTCCCGGCGAGTGGCGCTCGAGGGATGCAATCGCCTCCTTGTAGCGGAGCTGGGTGTTCCCGGTGACGAGAGGGCACTCCTCGACCACGTACTCGATCCCGTTCAGAAACGAGTAGGCGGCCGACTCCCGCTCCGCGACCCGGTACAGCGGCTTCACCTTTCGCGCGAGGCGCGGGTGAGTGGACGGCAGGGCCGGACGCTGCCGGGCCAGGAACTCGGTGGACCAGTGCAGCACGTTGCCGAGCAGGGTCGCCGCCTCATCGTCGAGATTGTGCCCGGTGGCGACGACGTCGAATCCGCCCTCGACCGCCGCCGCGTTGATCAGGTAGCGCTTCGCCAGACCACAAACGCTGCAGGGAACCCGCCGGCTCTGTCGCGCGACCCCCTCGATCGTGAAACCGTCGTCTGCCGCTAGGTCCCGGGTCAGGAGATCGGCTCCCCGCGCCGCCGCGAACCGCTCGCAGGCCGCCAGCGAGTCCCGCGCGTAGCCCTCCTCGGTCCCGAGGACCAGGTGGAATCCTGTCGTGGCGTATCCGAGGTCGAGCAGGATGTCCCACAGCGCGAGCGAGTCCTTCCCCCCCGACACCGCGACGAGGACCCGGTCGGCGCGCATGAGCATCTCGTGGTCCTCGATCGCCCGGACGACCTTGTTCTTCACGTAGCCGAGGAAGCAGCCCGAGCAGAACGCCGCGTTCGCGCTCGGCACGTCCATGACGGCCTTGGCGCGGCACCGCTTGCACTTGGTGAGCGCGCCGCCCGAGACGACCGGCCGCAGCTCGATCTCATCCTCCGGGGTGAGATCCTCCTCGCGCGCGAGCAGATCGCCGCCGCGAATGACCAGGACCGAATCGGGGTTGATCCCAAGCCGCCCGAGCAGGTCCCGGACCCGTCTCGGCCCGTCAACCTCCACGACCCGCGTCGGGTTCCGGAGCGTCACCTTCATGGGACGCCACGATAGCCCCCCGCGCGCGCCTCGCGCGAGGGCCGGGATCCGGTGCGTCCCCGCCCTCCGCGCGCGCCGCGCTCCCGTTCGCCCCATAGAGGAACCACCCGAGCAGCGCCCACCAGAACGCCGGGAGCGCCTCGTCGCCCCCGCTCACCACCACCAGCGCGGCGCCCGCGCCGACCAGCCCGAACGCGACTGCCTTGCCGCCGGCCGCCGCCAGGCGGGTCGCCCGCGCGCGGTCGCGGGTGCGCGCCCACAGCGCGCTCCGGAGGATCCTGCCCCCGTCGAGCGGGAACCCGGGGACCAAGTTGAAGACCGCGAGCGCGAGGTTCACCAGACCGAGGAAGGCGAGCGCCTCGGCAACCCCCGGCGATCCCACGGCGCGCGAGATCCCCACGAGCGCTCCGGCGATCAGCAGGCTCGAGAGGGGGCCGGCCACGGCGATCCGGTACTCCGCGGCCGGCCGCGGTGCCTCACCCCCGATCGCGGCGACGCCGCCGAACACGAACAGCGTGATGCGTTTCGCCTCGAGGCGGTGCGCGCGTGCGACGACGGCGTGGGACATCTCGTGGGCGAGCACGCTTGCCGCGAACGCGAGCGGGAAAAGGGCCGCAACCGCCCAGCGCGCGGCCGCGCCCGACGCAAGACCGGGAGCGAGCTCTCGGTGGGCGAGGAACGCGACCAGCGCGAAGCTCGCGAGCCAGCTCGGGTGCACGACGATCTCGACCCCGAGCACCCGCAGGAGCGCCCGGGGGGCCGTCCGCGACCGCCGCGACATGACGCAGGCAATGGTACCCGGGCGGGCGCGGGGTTCAGTAGCGAGTCACGGTCGCGGTCCCGTTCGCGCAGAACGTCACCGGAAGGCACACGCCGAAGTCCGTGGAGGTGGGCGAGAGCTGCCTCGGCACCGGACCCAGGAACAGCATCGCCCCCATGAGCCCGGAGATCTCACCGCCTCTTGCCGGAGACCAGGTGCCCTGGAAGAGGCCGTGGCCGGCCACGAGGCACGCCGGGGACAGCGGCGACCCATTGGATCCCGCGCGCAGGGTCGTGACCGAGAAGAACCACTCCCCCGGCTGAGTGGGGTCGGTGACGCCGGAGATCACCACGTGATCGCTCCCCGATGGGCACGATGCGAACGTCGCCGAGGCCGTCGCGACGAGCGCGCCCGACGAGCCCGAGGCCAGGCCCCCGGCGGGAAGGAGGATCCCGAGCGCTATCAGTGCGGCCGCGACGGCGGCGCGCGCGCGCCGGATCCCGATCCTTTTCATCGTCTTGGAAAACGATAGGACCGGGTCGGCGTTTCCCTCGAAAACCGGCAGGCCCGGCTAATAGCCCGCTAAGGTGGCCTCCCCCGCGACGCCGAAGACGATCGGGATCCAGAAGCTGACCGGGACGCCGGACCTGGTCTTCCCGGAGCCGGGGAGGGGGGGTTCGATGCACAGGGAGCTGCTCCCGCTCAAGACACAACCGGTGTCCGGATCCATATTCCCACTGATCTGGGCGGCCCCGCCGCCGGAGCAAATGTCGTTCCCTGATGGCCCAGCCAGCACGTCGACGATCGCGAAGGTCCAGTGCGTCCCCTTGTCGTTGCGCCCCTCGAACTGGAAATGGTGCTTGTCCGGGCACGCGGTCCCGGGCCCGGTGCCGGTCCCCCATCCGACGAGAACGCTGGAGGCCGCCGCGGCAGGCGGGACGAACCGCGGGGTCGCAACCAGAAGGGCCGCAACCCCGACCCCTACCCACCACGCGCCCCGCCGCTCGTGCATGCCGGTTGGCCCTCCCGCTCGGCTGCGGGCGGCCTACAGCAAGAGTTCGACGCGGGGCCAGGGCTTTCCTTCCGGGGCCCGGCCGGCCGGGTGGGAGGAACGTGGAAGAACGGGTCGAGGGACGGGGCGCCCCAGCTACGGGGCGAAGATCCTGGGGGAGGCGCACCGGCAGGGGTAGGCGGCCCGGAGCCCCAGGACGTCTCCCAGCCCCAGGGTGGACTGCTTCCTCTCTCCGGGGGTCCCCACCTCTCCGTACATCGTCAGCTCCCTGGCCGGATCGGCCCCGAGGTCCTGAAGGCCGAGCCAGTGTCCGAGTTCGTGGGTGACAACGGCCTGGACGTCCAGGTACCGGACCACCGGGTATGACACGGCCGTGCACGAGCCGTCCCTCTGCTCACAAGACTTCCAGTTCCAAGGAAAAAGGGTGTTCAGCACGATGTCCGCGCCCTTCACCTTGTTGCCCGGGTGATAAACGGTCGCCACGGCGACCTCGCTCGTCCCGGTGATCTCCCAGTCGATGACCGACCACTCGTCGAGAGCGGCATGCCTGGTGGTTCTGCCCCCGTACACCAGGCGGATCCGCGGGTTGGCCGCCATCCAGCTCTTGGTCGCCGCGAGGATCGCCTTCTCGGCGTCGTCGGCGGAAAGCCACTGCTGGCCGTCGGGGTTGATCAGGAACTCGATCGTGGCGTTCCCCGCGCGGTCTGCCGGCAAGCGCCACGGCTTGAGCTCGTAGAGGCCGCAGGTCTTCGGAGCAGGGCACTTCGAACCCCTATCGGCCGGCTTCGCCCGCGCCGGCGTGCGACCGCCGGCTCGCCGCCCGAGTGCCCGACTGGTCCCGCCCGACCGGAACACCGACACCGCGGTCTCGCCGGGCCCCCCGAGGCTGCGACCGGCAGGGTCGACCGCGGCAATCCTCTCCAGACGCTGAGGCTCGGATCGAGGTGCCGCCTCCGGGGTGACCGGGCCCCCGACGTGGGCCCCGAAGACGAGAAGAGCCGCGGCCAGCCCGGAGCCGGCCTCCACGGCGCTTCGTCCCCACTTCATCGACTGACAAACGAGGCTGGGACCTCGGGGGTTGCGGTCAGCAGACACCCTCCGGGGCGGCCATGAACTTCGCGTAGCAAGGCGCGCTCTCGCCGAGCGAGTCCCAACCCGAGCCCTTCTCGTTCCCCTCCTGCCGTGGGGCCGCGTAGGGCGCTTTCCGAGTGGGGTCATCCGTTCTGCCGACCGGGGAGTCGGAGTCCGGGTCATCTGATGATGGCTTGACCTCTCCCTGCCTGGAGACCGTGCCGCCCGCAGGCTGCGCGGCCTTCCCGACGGGACGCTTCCCGCCCAGCGCCGTCGCGACCCGGCCGGAGAGCTCGCGCCCATCGGCGACCGCCCGCCGAAGAGCCGGGCGAATGTCCACGGAGGCCGTTCCAACCAGGGCCTCGAGCCGGTCGTTCTGATCGGTCAGAATCGCCTGAGCTCGCGTCAGCGCACCCCGATCGCCGGAGCGAATGATCTCGTTGATCCCAGCGACCTGGAAGCCGCCCATCATGGCGATGGTCGGAGCGACCAACCGGTTCTGCCCGAGACTCATGACTTCGTCCACTTCAGCAAGTCGCTTGCCGGCCCGGCCGAGGTCGCAAACCCCCCTGGACGCGCCGGAACTCAGCGCGCAGCGCAGGGCCTCGACCCGCAGCTTCGCTCCGTAGAGCGGGCTGCCGGGGAGAGCGGTCGGCACCATCGCCATCGGGAGCGCGAGCGCGAGAGCCGCCGCGATCGCCGCCACCATCGCCTTGCGCAGGACCACGCGCCGGCGCGGGAGCGGGATCACCGGGGACGGCTTGACCGGCCGCTCGGTGGGGACCTCGGTCCCACAGAGGGTCCCGGAGGGGGTCCTGGAGGGGACCGCCCGCAGGGGCCGCTCGACCGGAAGGGCCTGGTCCATCTCGGCAAGCAGGCGCGCCTCGAGCCTCGCCGCGAAGCGGGGGTCGATGCCGGGGTCGGGCAGCCCGGCGAGGCGCTCCGCGAGCGCCATCAGCCGGCCCACCTCGGGGGACGCAGCCTTGATCCGGCCCTCCAGGGCCAGATCAAGCGCCAGCTCCTCACTCACCCGAGCGCTCATCGTTCGCCATCCACATAGCCGTAACGAGCCGCCTCAGGCTCCGTTCTACCCTTGCCTCGCCCATTTGTGGGGGTCCGCACCCCGCGGGGGGACACGCCGGAGACGAGGCCCTCGAGGACCGCCCGGCTGACCAGGATCTTCTCGAGGGTCTTCAGGCCCCGGAACTGCAGGGTCCGGACCGTCCCCTCCTTCTTGCCCATGATCGCGGCGACCTCGGACACCCCCAGGCCCTGCAGGAACCGCAGGGTGATGACGTCGCGCTGGTCGGGCCGGAGCTTGGTGATGGCCTTGTAGACCTCGGCCTGGGTGAGGTTCTCCATCACCGCGGTCTCGGCCGTCTCGACCTCCCCCGCCTCCTCGGGAAGCTCGTCATCGAGGATCTCCAGCCGCGCGCGGCTCGACTTCGCCTCGTCGAGGATCAAGTTGCGTGCGATCCGGAGCAGCCACGCCCCGAAGTCCGCGCCGGTCCACGTGAAGTCGCCGATCTTGCGCAACGCGCGGAGGAAGACCTCCGCCGTCATGTCCTCGGTGCGCGTCCGGTTGCCGAGCCGGTAGTAGAGGAACTTGTAGACGTTCGGAAGGTACTGCCGGTAGAGAGCCGCGAATGCCTCGCGGTCGCCGGCCTTGGCGCGCGCGACGAGAGCCTCGGCTTCAGACGGAGGAGACGAGAGGGAGACGGAGAGATCGCCCGAGGCGACCGTGATGGAAGAAGCCGCCTCCTGCTCGAGGTCCGGCTCTTCCGTTGCGGCGATGCTCGCTTCTGATCGCATCCTCAAAGCCCCAAGCGACTCGCCCGCAGGCGGCCGCCCCTCCTGAGGACCTATTCGCCGTCTCCGGCGTCGTTCCTGCCAACGACACAACACTGACCCGTGTTACGGGGACAGTCAAGGATTATTGTGAAGATCCGCCGAGACTGGCCCCTCGAACGGGTTTGAAGGGGTTTCCGCGCCGGAGGCCATCCCGCGCCGCTCTTTGTCCGGTTCTGCGCGATTACACCCTGGAGAAAGCGCAGATGAGATCCCGCGCGAGCTTCGCGGCCGCGAGCGCCGAGGCGCCCGAGGAGTCGATCGGGGGAGCCACCTCCACGAGATCGACCGCGACGATCCGAAGGTCGGCGATCCGAAGAAGAGCCTCCGCCACCTCCCGGAACCCGGGGCCCCCGGGCTCGGGCGTTCCGGTGCCGGGCAGCACCCCCGGGTCGAGCACGTCCATGTCCACGCTCAGGTGAACCGGGCGCCCTTCGAGCGCCCGCCGGGCCTCATCGGGGAGCCGCAGCCCTCCGGTGAACGCGAGGAGCAAGCCCCTTGCCTCCGCCCATTCCTCGCGGCTGCCCGAGCGCACACCGAGCAACGCGACCGGTCCGTCCTCGGCCATCCGCCGGACGGCGCACGCATGCGACCACGGGCTCCCGTCGTACTCCGGGCGCAGGTCCATGTGAGCGTCCAAGACGACGTGACCAAGGTCGGTGTGCGCGCGCCGCAGACCGCGGCTCGTGCCGATCGAGACGCTGTGATCGCCGCCGAGCGACACCACGAGAGGGACCTCGCGCGCGAGTCGCTCGGTGGCCTCCGCGATCCGCTCCACGACCGCCTGCGGTCCGGCGCCGGCGAGCACGACGTCGCCAGCGTCGTGGAGGGCGATGTCCTCGAGATCCCGTCGCGCCGCCGGCGACCAGGACTCGAGGGAATCGGACACGGCCCGAACCACCCTCGGGCCCTCGGCGGCACCCGCGCGAAAAGACACGCCTCCGTCGTAGGAGATCCCCTGGATCGCGACCGCCGCACCCGCAAGCGGCGCGTCAGCGCAGAGGAACCGCGCCGTGCTCATGCTCCTCCGGGCTCGGCCCGAAGGACCGCGGGGGGCCGGACGGCGAGACGACGTCCCGCACGAACGCGGGAAGAGCGAAGCAGCCCCCGTGAACCTCGGGGGTCCAGTAGCGCGCGGCGATCCCGCGAGCGGCCGCGCGCGCGGCCGCGGAGTCCGGGTCCACGTCGAGGCTCTCGCCGGCGAGCAGGAAGCTCCACAGGGTGCCGGGATACGTGGGAACGGACGCGAGGTAGGGACGCACGTCGGGGAAAGCCGTAGACGCGTTCGAGAACGCCGTGTGAAGCTCCGCCTGGAGGAAGAACGGCCCGCCGGACTGGGCGGCGAGTACTCCGCCGGGCGCGAGGCGGTTCCGGCAAGCGCGGTAGAACTCCGGGGAGAACAGCACCACGCCGGGTCCGACCGGGTCGCTCGAATCGATCAGTATCGCGTCGAAAGCCTCCCGCGACTCCCCCACGTACGCGGCGCCGTCGGCGACCACCAGCTCGGCGCGCGGGTCGCTCAGGGCGCCGGCCGCGATGGCCGGAAGGTGCTTGCGGCACGCCTCGATCACCGCCGCATCGATTTCGACCATGACGGCGCGCTCCACGGTCGGGTGCTCGAGTACCCGGCGAAGCGTCCCACCGTCGCCCCCGCCGACGATCAGCACGCGCCGGGGCTCGGCGACGCAGAGCAGGGGCAGGTGCGCGAGCATCTCGTGGTAGATGAACTCGTCCACCTCGGTGGTCTGGGTCAACCCGTCGAGCACGAGCATCCGGCCGAAGGTCTGGTGCTCGAAGACCTCGATCCTCTGGAAGAGGGAGCGCTCCTCGTGCAGGAGCCGTCCCTCGTAGGCGTAGGAGAACCCGACCG
Source organism: Acidobacteriota bacterium (assembly GCA_016208485.1). Classification (GTDB taxonomy): domain Bacteria; phylum Actinomycetota; class AC-67; order AC-67; family AC-67; genus JACQXY01. The sequence goes on from JACQXY010000052.1 coordinate 37,351, forward strand.
CGGCCGGTTCGCCGAACCGTGCCGGTCCCGCCTGGGGGCGGCCGGTCACGGGATGAGGCCGCGGCGGATCTCGGCGATCTGGATGCGCTGGGGCGAGAAGTACTTCTTCAGGGTCTCGATCCCCGCTTCGGCATCCATCTTCTCGCTGCACGTGAAGAGATCGACCGCCGCGTACCCGTGCTCCGGCCAGGTATGAATCGTGACGTGGGACTCGGCGATGATCGCGACGCCGCTCGCCGCGCGATTCGGGAACGGGACGACGCGCACGTCGAGGAGCGTCCCGCCGCTCGCGCGCACCGCCTCGACCAACGCCTCCTCGATGATGTCCGGCCGATCGAGGTTCTGGGCTTCCCACAATTCGACGAGGTAGTGCCGTCCAAGAGAGTTCATCGCCTTCACCCCCTCCACAACACCGCGGCCGCGACCGCGCTCCCGATCCGCTCCACCGTGTGCTCCGCCGTCGCGAATTGAATCTCGTAGGGCTCGAGGCCGCGCGCGCGCATGCCCTCCTCCACCATGGCCCGGACGCGCTCCTCGATCTCGGCCGCCGAGTAAAGGCCGTGCTCCTCCATCAGCACGCCGCCGCGCGCGGTCATCCCCACGCCGACGCAGGAGGCGATGGTCTGCCCGGGCACGCTGCTCACCGCCTTGGCGTAGACGGTCGGCGTGAGAGCGCCGGTGGCGATGTCGGGGAGCGGAGCGAGCTTGGCGCCCGCTGGGAAGATGCTCGAAACCTGAATGTGGTTGAGGTGGCCGATGCCGGCCTTCAGAAGAGCGTTATCGAACGCATTCAACTCGGAGTCGCCCTCGGCGGCTCCCCACACTAGGCAGACCCTGGACGGAAGCCCGTACATCCCACCCCCTTCAACCCCCGCACGTTCGGCGGGCCGGCACGCGCACAATCACGCGGCCCCCCATCGGAGCCACGTGACGGGAAAGGTGTAACCTACTCGCGCCTCCAACGCAAATAGGTTCGGCGACCGGCACCCCGAATCGGGACCCGGTGGACGGTGAGAACGGGGAAACCGACTCGATGCAGGCGCGCCTGAGGAACCTCCCACCCGTCTGGCTCGCCCTCCCAACGCTTGTGCTCGGCTCCCTCCTCGCCCGCACGCCCGCCCCCGGCGCGCCTCCCGGGCGGCCGGTGGCTCCGGAGCCAATCCGCACGCGCGCGCGTGTGCCTGCCGCGCCGGCGGCTCGCGCGACGCAAGCCGCTCGCACGGTCCCGGCGCGGTCTCCCGCCCCGCCGGCCGCCGCCGCGCGCACTCCGCTCGTGGCCATCACTCACCCGACTCTGCACCCGGGCAAGATGAGCGGCCCCCACCTCCGCGACCTCGTGACCGGCAGAGCCGGCTGGGAATCTCTCGGCCGTCCGGGCCGCAAGGTCCACCTCCTGCTCGACCCCCAGGCCGCGAGCGGCGCGGTCGCCCTCTGGATCATGGAAGGACGCCGGCCGGAGCGCGTCCTCGTGCGATCGGGGCGCGCGGCGGTGCGCGCGGTCGAACGGGACCTGGACGCCTTCGCCCTCGTTCCGGCCGACGTCGTCGGCCCGGGCGTCCGCACACTCCCACTCGGCGGAGTCGATCCGCTCCTGGACCCGAACGAATACCCGCTCGTGGTCGGAGGCGCCCGCAGGGGACCCGTCGTCCGCGCGATTGCCGTCGGCGACATTCTGCTGTCGCGCACCGTCCACCGGAAGATGGCGGCCTCCGGGGACTTCGCCTCGCCCTTCCGCTCGACCTGGCAACGCCTCGCGGGGGCCGACTTGGCCTTCGCGAACTTCGAAGGGACGATGAAGAGAGGCGCCTCACCTCTCCCCGGGGGCACGCGCTTCGTCTCCGTTCCCGCGGGGACCCGCGGGCTCGTGCTGGCGGGGATCGACGTCCTGTCCCTCGCGAACAACCACACCGGCGACTTCGGCTCGGCGACCCTGCTCGAGACCATCCGCCTCATCGAAAGAGCCGGCATCCGGACCATCGGCGCCGGCGACGAGGAGCGCGCGCGAGCGCCGGCCATCATGACCCGCCGCGGTGTGCGCTTCGGGTTCCTCGCCTTCAACGCCATCATCGGCACATCGCCGCCCTCCGCGTCGCGCCCAGGCGCGGCGCGGGTGCGCATGGCGCCCTGGTTCCCGTTCTCCGGAGCCGACCTCGACGCGTTCCTCGGCTCCGTGCGCGCGCTCCGTCCGAAGGTGGACGTGCTCATCGTCTACCCGCACTGGGGTCAGGAGTACACGAGCACCCCGGGCGCCGACCAGCGGATGGTCGCCCGCGCGATCGTGGACGCCGGCGCCGACATGGTCATCGCAACCCACCCCCACTGGGTCCAGGGAGCGGAGATCTACCGCGGGAAGCTCATCGCTTACTCCCTCGGGAACTTCGTCTTCGACCAGACCTGGTCGCCGGAGACCCAGGAGGGAGCCGCGCTCGAGCTGGTCTTCTGGGGGCCGGTTCTCAAGCGCGCGGAGTTCGTTCCCGTGGGGATCGAGGACGCCCACCGGCCCCGGTTCCTCGGCTCGAGCGGGCTGCCCATCCTCCGGCGGATCTGGCGGGCGAGCGGAGAGCCCTTCGCCCTGGGCGCGGCCTGAGATTGGGGCGAGGGGCCGCGCGCCCCTCGGTCTCTTGTTCGTTCGCGCGCTCTATCTCCGCCAGTCGTCGACGGTCAAGTCACTGAACCGGCCCAAGTCCTTGACGTTCGTCGTTACGAGGCGAAGCGCGTTCGCGTGCGCGAGACACCGTAGAGCAGTTCGTGCCACACCGGGGCTGCGATCGCTGATTCGCTCGCATGCTGACTGATCCGGCGAACGATCACCGAATCCGGGTTCCTGGCGATGGGGGCAGAGACAATGGAAGTATCCAGCAGGAATCGGAGGCTCAAAGCGCCACCGAACGACCTGCATCGCGACCGCGTACGTCGCCGAACGCTCCCGGATCGAGACCGATCTCATCGAGGGGGAACCGCCGAAGAAACGCTTCGTAGACCTCACGAAACGGCGGACGTTCCGAGCGGAGGCGTTCGTACCGGTGGGGGGACATCAGAATCGCCACAGGCTTGCCACGCCGGGTGAGCTCGATATCGTGGCCGGACTCCACCTCATCAACGATCATTGGGAGGCCGGCACGCGCCTCGGCGATCGAGTATCGCTTGGTCACGTGAGCTAGTGTACAACTTGATGTACATGCGTCAAGCTCGTCGTGGCCACCCGGCGCCGGACCCCCGCGATGGAGGTGGAGTGCAAGTGAGTGGACGAGACTCGAACCCGGTGGTTGAAAAGGACCGGTCAGAGCGCCACCGCGATGTCCTGCCACTCTCTCTGCCTCGGTCGCTCGGCAAGCAGCCGGCGCACCCCGTTCAGGATGGAAGCGAATTGATGGTGTCCGAGTGTCCAGATGAGAACGCATCCGGCGTGGTGACGCCGTGCCTCGGCCCATTCGCGAAGCAGAGGGGCGAAGTCCCTGCTGTTGCGCGTGACCAGGATGCGGGCCTGCTCGGCGGCAAGCGCCAGGACCTCCGGATCGCTCAGCCCCTCCAGCTCGGGATGCTCGCTCAGAGCGAGTACGTCGTGACCCTCGCCGCGAAGCGGACCGCCGATCCGCCGGGCGGACAGGTTGGCGTCCAGCAGCAGGCGCACGATGGCCTATGCGCGGGACCGGACCATCCGGATGAACGGGAAGAGCGTCCTCAGCTCGATGGCGGCCCGGCGATTCTCCTCGATGGCCTCGGCGATCTCGTCCGGGAACTCGTCCCGGTACGCGAGCGCTAGGCGCACCTGGGTTTCCGTGAGATGGGTCTCGCCCACCAGCCGGCGGACGGCGCCGAAGTCCTCGAGCATGTGCGCGATCTCCCATACGTCGAGCCCCGATCCGATCACCCATGCCCGGCGGGAAGCATCGTCACCCCGGAAGCCGACCCCGGGAAAGCGACGCGTCCGCGCCGTCTCCTCGGCGAACGCCTCGACCACCGCGCTCTTCGACCGCCGGGTCCTTCTTGCCTCCGCGGACACGAGCCGATCCGTCGCACGGCTCAGGCGGATGGAGAACGGAGGGCCCTTCTTCGATGTGTCCGACCGCGGCTCGCCCATGGCAAGCGACAGTGTACCACTACAGAACTTACTCCGTAGCAGAACTGCCCGGTGTCGGTGGGGTGCCACGGGATTCCGCACCGCGAAGGCCTCCGCGCTCGCGCAGTTTCACCGCCTCGGCAAGCTCCCGCTACCGGAAACCGCCCGCCGACCCCCGTGAGGACCCTGTCTTGTTCGTTCGTGTGCGGGCGAGAGGACTTGAACCTCCACGGGGTTTCCCCCACATGGCCCTCAACCATGCCTGTCTGCCTATTCCAGCACGCCCGCGAAACCGCCTAGAGGATACCAACAACGGGCGCGGCCCCGCGCGCGGATGCCGTGCGACGGGTCGCAGACGGGGTGACCCACCACTCGCCGGCGTTCCAGAGAGGCCCGTCGGCGCCCGCGCTCGCCCGGATCCCGCCGACCCCGGCGCGCGCCGCTACCATCACGCGCGCGTCATACAGGGGGACGACCGGCGCAAGATCACCCATGCGCCTCTGTGCCTCGGACGCCGCGCGCCGAGCCTCCGCGTCGCTCACCGCCGAGTCCATCCGGCCGAGCGCCGCATCGAGCCTCGGGTCCCCCAGGCCCGACACGTTCAGGGATCCGCCGCTCGAGAACCGCGCGCGAAGCGACCCGCCCGGCGGGTCCCTCCAGACGAGGAGCGCCGCCTCCAGGCGGCCTCCGCCCACCCAGGACCGCCAGAGGAATCCCGGCTCCATCGGCAGCAGAACCAGATCGAAGCCCGCGAGCGACGCCTGCCGCCGCAGAGCGCGCGCCACCACGCCGGGCAGATCGTCGGAGGCGACGAAGGCGAGCGTCACGCGAAGCGGCTTTCCCCGGCGACGCCGCGCGCCGGCTCCCGCCGTGCCCGAGGCTCGCCACCCCGCGGCGGCCAGAAGACGTCGCGCGCGGGAGAGATCGTCCTTGGGTGGGAAGACCGGCGTCGAGAGCACCGGGTCGCCGGCGAGCGGAGTGTCGAGCCTCCTCCCCTCCTCGCGCACGAGCCCGGTGGAGATCCGCGCGCGATCGAAGGAGCTCACGAGCGCGCGGCGAACCCGGACGTCTGCGAGCGGGCCGGAGCGCGCGGCGAGCACCAGGGCCGCCTCGGTCGCCCCGATGTCGGAGGACACCCGCGCCCCGGCGCGCTCGGCTCGCGAGGCCGCGTCGACGGCCTGGTATCCGGCGAGCGCGTCCACCTCGCCCCTACGGAACAGGTCGAGGGCCGTGGTGAAGTCCGGCACGAAGACCACGCGCAGGCGGTCGAGGCCCGACCCGCCGCGCGGAGCGCGGGGGTTGCGCTCGAAGAGCATGTCGAGGCCCGCCCTCCGGCGGACGAGCACGAAGGGGCCGCCGGAGACCGGCCAGGACCCGCCCAGCACGCGCGAGAGATCCTTTCCGGAAAGCGCGTGCTCGGGGAGGATTCCGAGACCGGCGGAGAACAGGTCCCGCCAGCGCCGGAACGGCTCGCCGAAGACCAGTCGCGCCCGCGACGGGGACTCCTCCACGATATCGGCGATCCTCTCGTAGCCATCCCGGGCGACCGATCCCCGAGCGAGCGCCGCCTTCCAGGTGAAGCGGATGTCGCCCGAAGTGATCGGGCGCCCGTCGCTCCATCGCGCCCCGGCGACCAGATCGAGTGCGACCGAGAACGGAGGCCCCGGCTCCGGGACCGGCTCGCGCGCAAGGAGCCACCGCGATCGCTCTCCTCGCGGGCCGATCCGGTACAGCGCCGGCATCAGCAGGCGGATGAGATCGCGCGTGGCCGGCGCGTCGCCGCCCGGGGCGAAGGGGTCAAGGGTTGCAGGCTCGTGCGGATAGGCGACGGTGACCGCGCCCCCGCGCGGACGCTCGGGGCTCCGAGCCGGGCGCCCCGGACATGCGGGAAGCGCGACCACCAGGGCGAGCGCCGCCGCAAGGGCCCCGAGCGCCGGGGGCCCCGCCGCCCGGCGCGCGGGCAGCCCGGCGACCCCGCGGGCAGCCGGATCAGGCGGCCGGCGCGATCCAGGCAGCCGAAGCATCGAACACCCCCGCCCCGTCGAGAGCGAACCCGCGCACCCGAGCGGCCACGGCGGTGCGGTTCCGGAAGAACACGATCGGGATCAACGGCATCAGGTCCAGCGCCCGCGACTCCGCGCGGCGGTACTCCGCCAGCCGGCGGCCTTCGTTCTTCGTCGCGCGAGCGCGGTCGATGAGGTAGTCGAACCGCCGGTCGGCGAAACCGGTCGGGTTGTTGCGCGATCCGCCCCGGAGCTGCTGGGCGAGGAACCAGTCGGGAGAGGAAACCTCCGAGAGCCACCCAAGCTCGGCGAAGTCCTGCTTGCCCGCGCGCAGAAGGCTCTCGTAGGCACGCGCACCGTGCGCGCGAAGGCTCGCTCTCACCCCCACTCCCCGCAGGTCCGCCGCGATCGCCCGGGCCTCCGCGCGCGGAAGCGGGGCATCGAGGTGGTCGATGGCAACCGACAGCGGCGCGCGGGGGAATGCCGCGGAAAGAATCGCGCGCGCTCGCTCCCGATCGGCGGCGCACGGGCCGCACGCCCCCGGACGGTAGCCCCGCAGACCTCTGGGGAGGAGCCCGGTGGCCGGATCCTTCGCCCCCCCGTAGACGATGCGCGCAACGGCCTCGCGGTTGATCGCCATCGACATCGCCCGGCGAACGTCGGCGCGCGCGTACTTGGCGAGCCTCAGGTTCGGCCCGTAGTAGACGGCCGCCCAGTAGGGCGAGAAGCCCGCGCGCGCATAGCGGCCCCCCTCGCCGGCCAGGATCGTCGAGGGAACCTCGGCCACGTCGACCTCGCCGGCGAGGAAAGCGCGCCACCCGTCGTTCACGTCGCGAACCACCCGGAACTCAACGGCGTCCAGGTAGCTCGTCCCCCCGGGATGGTCGTCGTAGCGTTCGAGGGATGCTGTCCTGCCCGGCGAGAACCGGAGCAGGCGGAACGGGCCGTTCCCCACCGGACGCGCCGCGAATCCCCGCGGGTCGGACTCTGCCCGGCGAGGAAGCGGGGCGAGCGCCGGATGAGAAAGCACCGCCGGCAGTTCCCAGAAGGGCGATGCAAGCCGGATGACCAGGCGGTAGGGCGCGGGGGCGGAGACCCCGGCGAGCGCGCGGGCGCCGGTGCGCGATTGCTGAAAGCCCGCGACCATCTCGAGCTGGAATGCCACGTCGGAGCCGGGGCGCGCGACGCGATCGAACGCGCGCTTGAAGTCGGCCGCGACGACCGCGCTCCCGTCGTGGAATCTCGCCTTCCGGAGCAGGAAGCTCCACACCCGGCCGTCGGCGCTCGCCGACCAGGACCGCGCCGCCGCCCCCTGGACGTGCCCGGTGGCCGGATCGACCGAGGTCAGCGAATCGAAGACCTGGGCCGCGGCCAGACGCGCCCCGGGGTCGGACGCGCGCCCGGGATCGAGGGTCGCCAGATCGCGCACCGCCACGCGGAGAGTCCCTCCCGGCACCGGCGCCTCTGAGCGCCGGCCGGTGCATCCGCCGACGAGAAGGGAGAGGGAGAGAAGAAGGCAGACCCCGTTGCGGCGGGGCACGGCCGCTACGCGCCGGGTCGGATCCGGAAGTGGAGGAGGACGGTCGCGATCATGAACACGATCGCGGTGCCGATCGTGATCCGGTCGAGGTTCCGCTCCACGATCGTGGAGCCCCCGGCTCCCGACATCCCACCGCCGAACATGTCCGACAGGCCACCGCCGCGCCCGGCGTGAAGCAGGATGAACAGGATCAGAAGACCCGCCGATGCGACCTGGAACCCAAGGATGACGGTGGTCACCACTAACCTCCCGATGTCCGAGCCGAGATAGTTTATCAGACCGGCCCCGAGCCGCCACCCTCCGGCCCGGTCCGCGCCCGCGGTCGCAGCCACAGGTTTGAAGGGTCCCCGCGCGCCAGCAGTGGGTGCGCAACGAAGCCGGCGACCCGACTTCCCAACCGCACCGCCTCGTCGAGCCACGCCAGGGGCACGACAGCCGCGAGATCTCGCGCCGCCCGGTCGGCGGCGAGCCACAGCCCGGCTGCCGTCTCTCTGGGCGCCGCCGACGCCGCGTCGATCGCTCGCTCGATCGCCCGGGAGCGAAGCATGGAGTAGACGGTGTTGGCTTCGGCGCGGATGCGCCGCGGATCGAGCAACGCCCCGAGGACCGCGCGCCCGGCGAGCCCCGGCCAGTCGGCACACCAGGTCGCGATCCCCATCGGCACCCGGCGCGCGGGGCGCTCGTACCAGTCGGGGTACAGGCGGGAGATCGCGATCGCGCGAACCTTCGCGCGCACCCCGACGAGGGAGAGCGAGCGCGCCACGGCCGCCGCCTGCCTGCGATCCAACTCCGTGTCCCCGACGACCAGGGTTGTCGCGAAGCCGCCCGGCAGACCCTGGACTCGCAGGGCCTGCCGGGCCGCGGACGGGTCGGGCCGGGGCGCGGCTTCCGTCGATGAGCCCGCCACGGTCGGCGGGAGGATCCCCGCCGCCGCCCGCCCGGGAGGGCCCGCGGCAGCCGCCGCCGCCCGGTCCACCGCGAGCGCGATCGCGCGCCGCACCGCCACGCGATCGAACGGCTTCACGGTCGTGTTCATCCAGAGGTAGCGCAGGCATCCGTTCGGCGCGGTCACCACCCGATCCCCAACGCCGGTGCCGACTGCGGGCGAGTCGGCTTGCAGGTCGGCCGTCCCGGCTGCGATCCGCGCATCGATCGCCTTCTGCGACAGCCCCACGGTCGCCTCGATCTCGTCCACCCACGCCCGGCGCACCGGATCGGACGCCGCGCTCCACGCCGGGTTGCGCGCGAGGCGCAGGCGCCGCTCGGGCAGGTACTCCTCGAGGCGATACGGCCCGCTCGGCGCGATCGCCTCCGGGGCAACCCCGCTCCGGCCGGCGAGCTCCTCGGGCACGGCGCTCGCCTGCGGGAGCGCGAGCATCCACGGCAGGTCGTTCGACGGCCGGAGGAGACGCAACGTCACCGTCCGAGAATCCGGGGTCGAGATCCCCCGGCTCCCCCCCGCGATCACGTCGAAGTACGACGCCACCTCCGGACGCAAGCGGAGCAGGCGCACGAGACCGGCGCGCACGTCGGCGCTCGTCAGCGCGCGGGACGCCGGTGGTCCGAACCGCGCGCCGGGACGGATCCGGAAGCGATAGGTGAGGCCGTCGGCCGAGACCGACGGGGGCGCCGCCGCGAGATCGGGCACGGGGGTCCGCCCTCGCGCGCCGGGAAGCGACGGAAAAGCCATGAGGCCGCGGTGGAGGACGCGCGCAAAGAACCACGACGACGGGCGACCCGCAAGTTGCGGATCGAGCGAGTCGACGTCCTCCGCGAGGAGCACGCGCAGCGTCCCACCGCGTGCCGGGGACTCCGGCGGCGGACCGGCGGGCGGCGCGGCGCGCGGCCGGGTGACCGCCGTCACGATCTCCGTCGCGAGTAGCAGGAGTGCCGCCCCGAGGAGCGCGGCGCGCAGGCCCGGTCGGACGGCCGGACGAGGGCTCGGCGCGATCTCAGACGACCTGGGCCGCCTCGGCGAAGTGGCAGGCGGCCGGGTGGTCGGGGCCTGCCGGTGAGTGCGCCTCCAGCGGAGGCTCCACCTCACGGCAGATCTGTTGCGCCTTCCAGCAGCGCGTGTGGAATCGGCAGGCAGGCGGAGGGTTCAGGGGGCTCGGGACGTCGCCCTGGAGCACAATCCTCTTGCGGCTCCGCTCCTTCTCCGGGTCCGGAATCGGAACCGCCGAGAGCAGCGCCTGCGTGTACGGGTGCATCGGGAGCGCGTACAGATCGTCGCGCGCGGCCACCTCCACGATCTTGCCCAGGTACATCACCGCGACCCGGTCGCAAACCTGCCGGACGACCGAGAGGTCGTGCGCGATGAACAGATACGTGAGCCCGAACTCCTTCTGCAGATCCTTGAGCAGGTTCAGAACCTGAGCCTGAATCGAGACATCGAGCGCGCTGACCGGCTCGTCGCAGATGATGAACCGGGGTTGCACGGCGAGCGCTCTCGCCACTCCCACTCTTTGGCGCTGCCCCCCGGAGAACTCGTGCGGGTAGCGGTCGTGTCGATCGGGATTCAGCCCGACCCGTTCCATGATCTCCTGGACCCGCCCGTGCACCGCATCCCCCGCGGCGAGGCGGTGGATGCGCATGGCCTCGCCGATGATCTCGCCGACGGTCATCCGGGGATCGAGGCTCGCGAAGGGGTCTTGGAAAATGATCTGTACCTGGCGTCGCAGCGGCCGGAGCTGGGACCCGCGGCGCGCCCCCACGTCCTGGCCGGCGAACCGGATGGTCCCGGACGTCGGATCGAGCAGGCGCATGAGGAGGCGCGCCGTCGTGGACTTCCCGCAGCCCGTCTCCCCGACGAGTCCGAGCGTTTCACCCTCCTTGATCGTGAACGACACGCCGTCAACCGCCTTGATCCATCCCACGTTGCGGCGGACGATGATCCCCCGCGTCACAGCGAAGTACTTCACCAGGTCCCGCACGTCGACGAGCGACTCGGAGGTCATCGTCCTCGCGCCCCCAGGACCTGCCTCTCGCCGGCCTCCTTCTGCTCCAGGGTCAAGAAGCATGCGTCCTCGTGCTCGCCGCGCCACTCCAGATCCGGCCGCTCCCGGTCGCATCCCTCGAACCGGAACCCGCAGCGAGGGTGAAACGGGCAGCCGGGAGGAACATGCAGCAGGGACGGAGGCATGCCGGGGATGCTCACCAGGCGCTCCCCCGACCGCCGGTCGAGCCTGGGGACGCTGCCGAGAAGTCCCCAAGTGTAGGGATGGCGAGGAGCGAAGAAGAGCTCGTCGGGCGACCCGCGCTCGACCATCCGCCCCGCGTACATGACGAGGATCTCGTGCGCGACCCGCGCCACGACCCCGAGGTCGTGGGTGATCAGGATCATCCCCATGCCGAATTCGTCCTGAAGCCTGGCGAGGAGTTCGAGGATCTGCGCCTGGACCGTGACGTCGAGGGCGGTCGACGGCTCGTCCGCGATCAGGATCGAGGGCTGGAGCGAGAGCGCCATCGCGATCATGACGCGCTGGCGCATGCCGCCCGAGAACTCGTGCGGATACCCGTATACGCGCTGTTCGGGGCTCGGGATGCCGACGAGGCGGAGCAGTTCGATCGCGCGCGCGCGCGCCGCGCGCCGTGATACCCGCTCATGCGCGCGGATCATCTCGATGATCTGCGAGCCGACCTTCTGAACCGGGTTGAGCGCCGTCAGCGGGTCCTGGAAGATCATCGCGATCTCTCGTCCACGGATCGACCGGATCTCCTCCGACCGGAGGGTGAGGAGATCCGCCTCCCGGAAGAGCGCCCGACCCCCAACGATGCGCCCGGACGGCCGCGGGATAAGGCCAAGCAGAGACAGCACCGTCACGGTCTTGCCGGAACCCGACTCCCCAACGATGGCGAGCGTCCGCCCCGAGTAGACGCAGAAGCCGACCCCGTCGACCGCGCGCACGATCCCCGAAGGGGTCTGGAACTGCACGCCCAGGCCCTCGACCTCCAGAAGGCAGGACCCGGGGGGCGGCGCTCCCGTCACCGGCATCCGTTCACCGGAGTCGCGGGTCGAGGGCATCGCGCAGCCCGTCGCCGAGCAGGATGAACCCCATCGCCGTCATCGTGAGCGCCATCCCGGGGAAGATCACGAGGTGGGGCTCCGTCTGGATCAGCGGGCGGTAGCGGGCGATCATCAGCCCCCACGAAGGCTCCGCTGGGTTCTGAATGCCGAATCCGAGGAACGAGAGCGCGGCCTCGGCAATGATCGTCGTCGGGATCAGAGCGAAGGCATAGACGAGAGTCGGCGTGACGGAGTTCGGCAGAACGTGCCGGAAAAACATCCGGAGGTGCCCCGCCCCCAGCGCCCGCGCCGCCTCCACGTACTCCGAGCCCCGGATCGAGATCACGCTGCCCCGGAACAGCCGCGCGATCCCCGGCCACGAGAAGAACGCGATCGCAACGATGACCGCCATCTTCCCTCCCCCGAGAGCCGTGACGAGGATGATCGTCCCCACCAGAAAGGGGAAGCCCAGAAACACGTCGATCAGGCGGGACAGCAACGTATCGGCGATCCCTCCGAAGTACCCCGCGGCGCCGCCCACGACGATCCCGACCAGCAAGATCGACGCGACCACGCTGAAGCCGACCATGAGCGAAATCCTCGTCCCGTGCACGACCCGGCTGAAGAGATCGAGCCCGAGCTGGTCGGTCCCGAACCAATGCCGCGCGCTCGGGCTCTCCCGCGCCTGATCCGCGAAGAAGCCTTCGGTCGGCTGGGTCGCGATGAGGTCCGCGAAGATCGCGGCCAGAGCGACCAGCGCGATGATCGCGATCCCGGCGATCGCCATCCTGTTGCGCCGAAGCCGCCGCCAGGTCTCCCCCCGGAGGCTTCGCACCTCCGGTGCGGCGACCCCCGCTGAAGTCTCGACCGTTGCCACCGTCCCCCCCGCGCTAGGTGTAGCGGATCCTCGGATCGAGCACCGCGTACAAGAGATCCACTAGAAGGTTCACGACGAGGTAGATGACGACGACGAACACCGAGATGCCGAGCACGACCTGGTTGTCCCGGGTGGAGATCGCGATCGCGAGAGCCCTTCCGACCCCGTTGATGTTGAAGACCGTCTCGGTCAGAATCGCTCCCCCGAGGACGGTCCCGATGTCCAGACCCAGATAGGTCACGACCGGGATGAGGGCGTTCCGCCACGCGTGATTGAAGATGACCCGCCGTTCCGGCAACCCCTTTGCCCTCGCTGTGCGGACGTAGTCGGACTCGAGCGTCTCCAGCAACGTGGTTCGCTGCAAGCGCGAGATGTAGGCCATCGACACAGAGGCCAGGGTGAACCCGGGCAGGATGTAGCTCTTGAGCCCTTGGTCGAGGCCGGTGATCGGCAGACCCAGCACGTCCTTGAGCTTCAGGGCCACGAAGATCTGAAGGAGAAGACCCAGCACGAAGACGGGGGTGCTGACCAGTACGATCGTTGCGAGAGTGACGCCGGTATCGAGCCTCGAGTAGCGTCTGACCGCCGAGATCATCCCCGAACCGATCCCGAGCAGGATCAGGAAGAAGGTCCCCGCAACCGCGAGTCGCGCGGTGTTTGGGAACGTCTCCTTGATGATGTCCCACACCTGACGCCGAGAGAGCGCAGACTCGCCGAAATCGAAGTGAATCAGGTTCCCGACGTACTTGGCGATGCGCGTCGGCAGCGGATCATCCAGGCCGTACCGGTCGATGATGGCACGCCGGAACTCCTCGGTGACCGGCCGCTCTCCCACCAGAGACTGTACGGGGTCTCCCGGGATGATGTACATCGCGATATAGATGAACACGATGGCACCGAACACGACCGGGACCATCTGGAGAAGCCGTCGTGCAGCGTAGCGACCCATGGAGAGAACGCCCTTCTCCCTTTAGCCGGAGGGGGGCCCGCGAACTGAGCCCCCCTCCGGCCTCGACCGCCGCCCCTACTTCAGAGAGACGAGTTCCCACGCCGGGTTCGCGTACTGGATGTCGACCGGGAAGCTCGCCACCTTCGAGGAGCTGTAGACGCGCGCGGACTTCCCGTAGAACATCGGCAGGACCGGCATGTCCTCGAGGACCAGGTCCTCGGCCTGCTGCTGCAGGGCCAGCCGCTGGGCGTCGTCGAGCGTCTGCTGCGCCTTCACGATCAGCGCATCGAACTCCTTGCTCACGTAGAAGCTGTGGTTGTCGGGGGACGTGGAGTAGAAGAGCGGGTACAGCCAGTTGTCGGGGGTCGGGTAGTCCTGCCCCCAGCCCAGCCGGCCGAGCCCCTTCAGCCCGTCGAGCGACTTGATGTAATCCCCGAAATCCGTGCTTCCCGGTTTGACAACGGCCTCGATGCCCAGATTCTGCTTGATCTGGGCCGCGACGGCCTGGATCCATTCCTCATGGCCGGCACCGGAGTTGAAGGTCAACTCGATCGGGCCGGTGATCTGAACGCCCGATTCCGCCAGCAATCGTTTGGCCTCGTCCTTGTTGAAAGTGCAGTACTTGCAGGCCCCGGCCCGATGTCCCCGCGACACCGGTGGAACGATGCTCGCCGCGGCCACCCGCTGGTTGTTGAACACCGCCTTGTTGATGGCCTCGCGATCGATCGCCATCGAGAGCGCCTGGCGCACCATCTTGTTGTTCGTCGGCGCATTCTTGTTGTTGGCCAGCAGGTAGTTCAAGATGGCACTCGCCTGGTCGATGAAGGCCGCACCGTACTTCGCTGCGGCGTCCGCGAACTGCTCCGGCGGGACGTCGGTCGCCTCGATCGTTCCAGCCTGGAACTCCAGGTACGCCTGCTCCACCTCGGCGTAGATCTTCCACTTGATCGAGTCGAGGAAGCCCTTGACCTTGCCGTTGTATGCCGCGAACTTCTTGACGCCCACCGACACGTTGTGCTTCCAGGCTCCGTCGAGCATGTAGGGGCCATTCCCGATGGGCTTCTCGTTGAATCCCTTCGGGTCGCTCACGGCCACCTGAGGAACAGGCGAGAACACCAGATGCCCGGTCCGGACGAAGAACTCCGCGTTGGGCTGCTCCAGCTCGATGACGAGTTCGTACTCGTCCTTGCCCTGGTGCACGCCCGGCAAAGTGTCGGAGGTCCCTTCCTGCGCGGCGTCGAATCCCTTGATCCCGGACAGGTGGTAGGCCACCTCGGAAGCGGTCTTCTTCTGCGCGACGCGCGTGAAGCTGCGAACGAACGCCGCTGCGTTCACCGGTTCCCCGTTGTGGAACGTTCCCCCCTGCCGAAGCGTATAGGTCAGAGTCTTCGCGTCATCGCTGATGTCCACGCTCTCGGCGGCGCCCGTGAACCGTCGTAGAGCAGAGCCCGGGATCGAGAGAGTCGGGCTCGTTGAGCTGCGCGGTTATCGTCCCGCCGGCCTTCCCGGTGGGTTGGGGCGGCCCCGCTTCCTCTTTTCCACCGCACGCGGTGGCGAGGAGTCCCAGGACTACACTTGCACACAGAACACGAGCGAGCACTTTCTCTCGCACAGCGGGTCCCTCCCTCCCTCTCGTACCCCCGACACGACCATCAGCGCGAGGGGAATCCTATCCCCGCGCGATCTCTCCTACAAGGACAGAGGTTCGCGCAACAGGACGCGCACTTGGCGGTGAAACGCCAAGAACATATGCTTTTCGGAGGGGTCGCGCCGTGCGGTCAGCGGCGCGCCGCCTCCATCAGGAGCGGCATCACCTCGACGCCTTGGAGCGTGCCGAGGGAGCCGCGTGCGGCCGCGCGCTCGCCGAAGGTCGCCACCGCGTCGGCGGAGATCCCTCTCCCCCAGACCAGCAAAGGGACCGGGTCGTCGGTGTGGGCCTTCCGAGCGCACGACGTGGAGTGGTCGGCCGTCACCGCGAGCACCACATCGGAGCGCAGGATTGGGAGCAACTCGCCGAAGAAGGCCCGGTCGATGGCCTCGATGATCTCGAGCTTGTCCCGCGCGCGCCCGTCGTGAGCGGGAACGTCCGGTCCCTTGATGTGGATGTACAGGCCGTCGTAGCCTTCGATGGCCTCGATCGCCGTCCGCGCCCAGGCGGCGTACTGCTCGGCCCCGCCGCCCCCGGCGACCGGCACCTCCCCCATTCCGAGGGTGAGCGCGATCCCGCGCTCGACCGGCATCTCGACGAAGCATCCCCAGGACGCGCCGTAGCGCTCCTTGAACGACGGCGGGCGCGGGAGGTGGTCCCCGCCGTCCCGCGACAGGATCATGTTGCCGGCGAGCTTGCCCGCGGCGCGACGCCGCGCGTTGACCTCGCTCGCCTCCAGGACACCCGCCGCCTGCTTGACGAACTCGTTCGTGAGGTCGGCGGCGGTCCGCGCTCGCTCGTCGCGCTCGTTGCCCGGGAGGGGGCGGCACTCCTGGACCGCCTGCTCGAAGGTCTCCTTCGCGACGCCGAGCGCGCCCTCGCGCGCGTAGGCGGGGTCGGTGTTGGTCACCTCCGCCGAGAGCGGCCCGCCCTCCCAGCGCATGACGAGAACCCCACGGTGCTCGACCGTGGAGCGAAGCTCGAAGGAGGCCCCGGGGAGCTTCACCGCGGCGTTCACCTCGGCGGCGAGCGCGCGCGCTTCGTCGCTCGCGAGGTCGCGCCCGACGCGCCGGTCCACTATGCGCCAGTGCGGCCAGTCTGACGGCTCGGCGGCCTCGACGGTGGCGAAGTTCACGCGGTAGGCGAGATCGCCGTCGGCGACGTCCATGCCCGACCCGAGCGCCTCGAGGGGCCCCCGCCCGGAGTGGTAGGTTCGCGGGTCGTAGCCGAGCACGGCGAACACCGCGATGTCGGATTCCGGCGCGATCCCCTTCCCGACCGTATAGACGAGGCCGGTCCGGCCCCCTTCGGCGAGCCGGTCGAGGTTCGGCGTGCGCGCGGCCTCGAGCGGTGTGCGCCCGTCGAGTTCGGCGAGCGGCTCGTCTCCGAGCCCGTCCAGCACGACGTACAGGACCTTGTTCACGTCAGTCCCGGTACCGAACGATGAGCGCGAACTTCTCCGCGTCGAGCGATGCGCCGCCGACGAGCGCTCCGTCGATCTCGTGCTGCGCCATGATGTCGGCGACGTTGCCCTCGGTCACGCTGCCGCCGTACTGGATCCGCACCGAGTCGGCGGCAGCGGTTCCTCCGATCTCACCGACGACTCCGCGGATGAACCCCACAACGGCGCCGGCGTCCTCCGGGCGCGCGGTGCGGCCGGTTCCGATCGCCCACACCGGCTCGTAGGCCACAACGATCGCGCCGAGCTGCTCCCGCGTGATCCCCGCGAGCGATCCGCGCACCTGAGCGCCGACGACCTCCTCGGTGCGGCCGGCCTCGCGCTCCTCCAGCCGCTCGCCGACGCACACGATCGGCGTCATCCCATGCGCGATGATGGTCTTGGCCTTGCGGTTCACCACCTCGTCGGTCTCGCCGAATAGCGCCCGGCGCTCGGAGTGCCCCGCGATCACGTAGGAGCACTTCAGGCGCGCGAGCATGGCCGGGGACACCTCGCCTGTGAACGCCCCCTTCTCCTCCCAGTGGCAGCTCTGCGCGCCGAGTGCAATCGGGATCCGGTCGCCCTCGATCAACGTCTGGACCGAGCGAAGCGAGGTGAACGGCGGGCAGACGACGACCTCGACCGCGTCGTAGTCCTTCTCTCGCAGGTGGTAGTGGGCCTTCTGGACGAGCGCGATAGCCTCGAGGTGGTTCAGGTTCATCTTCCAGTTGCCGGCGATGATCGGTTTGCGAGCCACGGCCTCTCCAGTCCTCCGGGGGCGGTCCGTCATCCTATCCACAGGGGCGCGAGGCCCGGCAATTCGCGGCCCTCGAGCATCTCCAGCGACGCCCCGCCCCCGGTTGACAGGTGCCCGACCTTGCCGGCGAGACCCAGCCGCTCGAGGGCCGAGGCGCTGTCGCCTCCCCCGACCACCGAGTAGGCGCCGCCGAGCGCGACCGCCTCGGCGACCGCGCGCGTCCCCGCCGCGAACTCCTCGACCTCGAATACCCCCATCGGGCCGTTCCAGAAGACCGTGCGCGCGGCGCGGATCTCCCGAGCGTACGCCCGAGCCGTCTCAGGTCCGATGTCGTAGCCGGCGAGATCGTCCGGGATCGCGCTCGCCGCGACCGTCCGGGTATTCGCGCCGGCTTCGGGAGCCGCGGCGACCACCACGTCGCTCGGGAGCATCAGCCGGTCCCCCGCCCCTTCGATGAGCCGGGCGACCGATTCCACCTGCCCCTCCTCGAGGAGCGACCGGCCGACGCCGTGGCCGCGCGCGCGGAAGAACGTGAAGCACATCCCGCCGCCGACCAGCAGCCGGTCCACGCGCGCGAGGAGGTTCTCGAGGACGCCGAGCTTGTCGGAGACCTTGGCCCCGCCGACGACCGCCACGAACGGGCGGGCCGGCGCCTCCAAGAGCCCCGAGAGAACCTCGACCTCGCGCTCGAGCAGGCGCCCGGCCGCAGCCGGGAGCAAGCCGGCGACGGCGGCGACCGAGGCGTGCGCGCGGTGCGCCGCGCCGAAGGCGTCGTTCACGTAGCGGTCGGCGAGCGCCGCGAGCGCCTTCGCGAAGGCGAGGTCGTTCTTCTCCTCGCCCGGGTCGAATCGGAGGTTCTCGAGCAGCGCCACGCGCGCGCCCTCCGGCACCGGCCCCGCCGAGCCCGGCGCGAGCGGGACCTCTTCGCCGAGCAGTTCGGCGAGGCGCCGCGCGACGGGCGCGAGGGAGTACTTCGGGTTCGGCTCCCCCTTCGGGCGCCCGAGGTGCGAGCAGACCACCACGCGCGAGGCGCCGCGGTCGAGCAGCTCCCGCAGGGTCGGCAGGCTGGAGCGGATCCGGAAGTCGTCGGCGACGGCACCCCCTTCCAGGGGGACGTTCAGATCGGCGCGCAACAGGACGCGCCGGCCGCCGACCTCGAGGGTCTCGAGGGAGCGCAGCTTCATGGGATCCTCCCGGGTCAGAGGGATGCGCCGACGAGCAGCGCGAGGTCCACGAGCCGGTTCGAGTAGCCCCACTCGTTGTCGTACCAGCCGACGACCTTGACGAGGCTCCCGCTCGCCATCGTCAAGAGCCCGTCGACGACGCAGGAGTGCGGGTCCCCGACGATGTCGCTCGAGACGATCGGGTCCTCGGTGTAGCGGAGGAACCCCTTGAGCGAACCGGATCCGGCCGCCTTCTCGAATGCCGAGTTGACCTCGTCGACCGTCACGTCGCGCCCGAGGACGCAGACAAGGTCGGTCACGCTGCCGTCGGGAACCGGCACGCGCATCGCCAGGCCGTCCAGCTTGCCCTTCAGCTCGGGGATCGCGAGCGAGGTCGCCTTCGCGGCGCCGGTCGTCGACGGGACGATGTTGATCGCCGACGCCCGCGCGCGCCGCAGGTCCTTGTGGATGAGGTCGAGGAGGTTCTGGTCGTTGGTGTAGGCGTGGATGGTGGTCATGAACCCCCGGTCGATCCCGAAGGAGTCCCGGAGCACCTTCGCCATCGGCGCGACGCAGTTGGTCGTGCAGGAGGCGTTCGAGATGACCGAGTGCTTCTTCGGGTCGTAGGCGTCGTCGTTCACGCCCATGACGATCGTGACGTCCTCGCCCTTGGCCGGGGCGCTGATGATCACCTTGCGCGCGCCGGCGCCGAGGTGCTTCGAGGCGCTCTCCCGGTCGGTGAAGCGTCCCGTGGACTCGATCACCACGTCGGCCCCGAGGTCCTTCCAGGGGAGGCTCGCCGGATCCTTCTCGGCGACGATCCGGATCTCGCGCCCGTCCACCTCGATCCCGTTTCCGGTGACCCGAACCTCGGCGTCGATGCGGCCGAAGATGGAGTCGTACTTGAGCAGGTGCGCGAGCGCCCCCGCGTCGGCGAGGTCGTTCGCGCCGACGATCTGGATGTCCGCGGCGCGCGCGCGCGCCGCGCGCAAGAAGTTCCTGCCGATCCGTCCGAACCCGTTGATGCCGACTCGCACCGTCACGGTCCCCTCCCTCGCCTCGGTCCCTGCGCCCCTCCCGGGGGACTCTCCCCGGACCCCCTAGGCTACCCCCACCGCAACCGGAGGTGGGAGTCGAGACCACCGACTGCGCGGGCCGGGTGACAAGCGAGAGCAAGTGGAAGTGGCACCCGCCCCGGTGGACGGTCTCGGCAGCCATGCGGAGATCCAAGCGCCTCTCCCGGAGCTCCTCGCCGATGTCCGCAGAGCGGCTAACGCCTTGGCGCGTTAGCCGCCCGGCATCGCGAAGCGATCCGCGTCCATTGCGCGCACGAGTTACCCACCACCTCTATCTCGGACGAGTCCTGGCCTCCGACGCACATGGAAGCAGCCGATGATGACGATGACGTCGCCGACCACCCGAAAGAGAAGTTGGTAGGGAAATCGATGGAGGAGATACCGACGAGCATCGCGGTGGATGATGCGGAACGCGAGTTGAAGGCGTCTCGGACATCGTCAGCCGCATCGGCCCGGTAGACGAGTTCCGTCACGAGGCGGGGCGCCGGAGCCGAGCCCGAACCTCTTCGGGCTGGAGGCCGACCGGTCCTTCCTTCTCCAAGCTGTCGAGGCGGCGATCGAGTTCGTCTTGTTGCTCCCCGGTGAGGGGTAGCGCTTCGCGCTCCTCTTCGCCAAGACTCTCCCAGAGTTCCTCGATCAGCTCAAGCCTCTCTTCTTGGCTGAACTGCCCAATGTCGATCGACGGCTTGCTCATGGCCCCCAGTGTCTCACATCCGGCCATCGTTGGTGAAGACTTGCCAGCATGGGTAACGCCTCGCTCACAACCGCCCCTCTCGGCGCAGCGCAAGCCGCGAGAGCACCCGCCCGGTCCCGTCCAACGCTGCGATCCAAACGGGCCGGGCGGCAGCATCGAGCGGCGCGGCGAAGAAGTTGGCTCCCAGATCCACTCCCCCGGGCACAACTGCAACTCGTCTGGCAGGATTGCCACGGAACTCGATCCGAACCTCGGCCACGGCGAGAGCGGTCAGGCCGAAGACGTATCCGTCGTCAGCATCGTCGTATGGGAGGAGGACCGGGAGGCCGTCGGGCCCTCCGGGAGCGCAGGTGCGCCCCACCCCGAGATTGGGCGTGTGCGTTCGGAAGATGGCACACACCCTGCCATTCTCCCTAAACCCGATCAACTCCCACCGGCCATCGACCAGGCGCCCGTCAGCAAGAACCTTCGACCCCGGGGGGACATCCAAGAGATCATCCGCAGACGGCCCCCCAGTCGGTTGACCCGGCGCCTCCTGTCCCGACGGCTTCCCCTCACAGGCGGACGCCAGGACGACTATCGCCAAGACCGCAACGACGGCCCAGTGCTCCGCCCGCCGGGGGGCCGCGCCTGCCGCCAATGATCCCATGCGGCGGGTCCACACTCTGCGGCCGATTGCTATGTCACGCAGGAACCCCAATACGCCCCCTCGGGCAGGGTCATGGTTGGTGATGGCACTGCCATGGTCCCCTCCCTCCCAGCGACTTGGCGCGTCAGCCGCGCGAGCGCCAGCGAGCGTCGGCCGCGAACGCGGGCTATCCGGCCTTCTCATGGGGCTGCACCTCCCGGATGAGCCTGCCCGCGAGCCGGTCGGATTCGAGATCCAGGTCGTAGTCCATCTGGAGGCCGAGCCAGAAATCCGGCGACGTGCCGAAGAACCGTGAGAGTCGCAGTGCAGTGTCCGCGGTGACACGCCGGGTGCCGTGGACGATCTCGTTGATCCGACGCGGCGCCACTCCGAGCGCTCGGCCGAGGGCGTTCTGACTCAGGTCCATCGGCGTTAGGAACTCCTCCTGGAGCACCTCCCCGGGATGAACCGGGTCCATCTTCTTCTTGGCCATCGGTCCTCCTAGCGGTAGTCCACGATCTCCACGTCGTACGCGTCTCCGGCCTTCCACGTGAAGCAGATCTGATACGGTCGTTCACGCGGCTTCCGTGCTGTCCCTTGCGGTCACCGCGTAGCGCCTCAAGCCGATTCCCGGGTGGGACCCGGAGGTCCGGCAGAGACCGGGCGCGGTGGAGCATCCTCAGTTTTCGTAGAGCGACCCGTTGCAGGTTTGGTGGCACGGACCGAACCCGCTCGCGGTGGAAGAGTCGCTCGATATCCCGGTTTCCGAAGCTCCGAACCACAAGGGAACGCTATAACGCATAACGTTACTCGTCAAGCGAGCGGCCCCTCATCCTCGCCAGCTCGAAATCTGCTTCTGTCACGTCCCGACCAACTGCCGCAACCGCCATCTCACCCGGCGCCTTCTCCTGGACCATGCGCTCCCGCGCGCGGTACTCGTGGGCGGCCCTGGCCGCCTCCTCCACAACCTCGCGCCGCGTCTGCCCGACAGCCGCCCTGAGCGCCTCCCTGGTCCTACGCGCAAGGGAACCAGTGGCTAGAAACGCGCACAGGACCGCGGCAGGAGCCGAGGTAGTGGTCGGCGTCCAGCAGCTCGTCGAAGCGAGCAAGCTCGGAGGGTTGGGCCGGACGGACGACGAGGCGCTCGAAGGGGAGTCCGGCTTCTCCAGACATCCTCCAGCCTCTACCACCCGCGTTCGTCGGGCGTCAGTACCCTCGCCTCAGCGCAGGTCAGCCACGATCAGCTCGTGACTTTGACGTGATCCTGGGATCGCACCCCTTCCCCGGCGCCGTCCTACCCCGTGCCCCGCGTGATCTCCCACCCCTCGCCGGCTCGGTCGGCGAATCGCAGCCCGCGGCCGCGACCGATCGCAGCGAACTTCGAGGAAAGCCGCGCGGGGGGGTTTCCGATCACGACGCGTCGTAGCTGGTTCCCCGTGCGGGAGGCAGCCTCCAACAGGATGGCCAGCAGCTCGTCGAGGAACGATGGGGCGAGCCCCTCCACGCCCTCGAAGTCGAGGAGAACCTCGCCGCGGCCCTCGCGCATCGCTGCTTCCAGTGCGGCTCCGATCGTTCTGGCTGTGCCACGGGCGGCCAGCACCCGAAGGGGAATGAGATCGTGCACCCGGATGACCGCCATCGACGTCACGTTGGAATCGAGAGATACGCCAGCGTGCCGGGAAACAAGGGAGCCCGGCGGGCCGCGCTCTCGACTTCCTCGGTGATCATCAGAGACCCGATTCCGGAATGCATGATCAGCGAGCGGCCGGGAACCCTCATGTCCTCGGAGACACCGTACAGACCGATGCCGCGCGTGGCGTCTCCGCTTCCGCTCACCCGTTCACGGACCGCGAGATCGAGGGCCGACCAATCGTAGCGGGCGCGCTCGCGCAACGCTGCGTTGCGCTCGAGCGATCGCCGGACTCCGATGCCCCCGTCGGCCACCCCGCAGACGAACCGCTCCCCCTCGGCAAGACCGTAGAACTGGATGAATCCGAACGCGCCGATCGGGGACTCCGAATGCTGGACGGCGTTGCTCGCAAGCTCGGCGAAGAGTTCGCTCACCACAACATGCACGTTCGGTGTACCCAGACCGGTCTCTTCGAGGGCCGAGAGCGCACGGTTGGCGAGGTCCTCCGCCTCCTTCTCGCTGCGGAAAGCGGTCAGCGGCAGCACCACCTGACGCCCCCGCCGCTCGGGGATTCCGCGGTCGTCAACCTCGACTCTTCCGGACCGCAGCGCGTCGAAGAGCCCGACCGACTTCAGGTACACGGCAATGTCGGAGCGCTCCGGGACGAGGAGCACGCACGTGGTTCGGGCCTCAGCCACAAGAAGCGGGAAGACCGTGCACCACAGAAGAGCCGGGGGGCGAACGAAGGTGCAGAGTCGCAGGTCGATCTCCACGCGGCCTGGAAGAGCGTCCCTTCGCGGGTCGAGATACGCGGCGGGGCCGAACAGCTCGGCCGGATTCCGAAACTGCGAAGGGACCTCGATCAACATGGACCCAGTATGCCTGATCGTCCGGGTGGATCCGTCTAGGCGCGAAACGCCAGGGCAAGCCGTTCCAGCTTGCGCATTCTACCCGCCACCGCGCCCTTGGACACCGGAGGCCGGCAGAGCCGGCCGAGCTCCTCCAGGCTCGCCTGCGGATGGGCGAGGCGCAGGCGCGCCGCCTCGCGCAGGCCCGGCACGAGCGACGCGAGGCCCGGCCCCTCCTCGATCGCCTCGATCGCGGCGCGCTGGGCGACCGCCGCGCGCGCGATCCGGCCCGCGTTGGCGGCGTCGGCGTTCGCCAGGCGCGCCGCCTGCGCCCGAACGGACTTCCACACCAAGCCTTCCTCCCAGGCGAGCGCCGCACGGTGCGCCCCCATGAACGCCAGTGCCGCCCCGACCGATGCCACGTCCTTCGCGTAGGCGGTCCACATGCCCCGGTGCCGGCGGACGCTCGCGCGCGCTCCGGCGCTCCCGAGGAGCCGCGCGATCCCCGACGCGGTCTCCCGGTCGGGCGCGCGGATCTCGAGGTGGGCGGCCGAGCGCGGCGCCGACACCGACCCGCGCGCGAGAAAGGCCCCACGCAGGTACGCGGCACGGCAGCACCGGCGGCCCGTCATCTCGCGGGGAATCCCGCGCGGAGGCCGTCCTCCCGGATCGAGCACGCCCCCGGCAACGAGCCGCTCGACGGGCACTCCCGGCGCGCGGATCGCGAAGCGCGCGCGCGGACGTCCCCGCCCCGGCTCGTGGAGCAACACCCCGATCCCCCGGCCGGCGAGTCCCTGCAGGAGCCCGAGCGCGCGGCGCGCGGCGGCCGCGCGCTCCACCTCGACCTCGACGGCCACCAGACGCCCCGGCGCTAGGTGGATGCTCCCGACCGAGCGCAGGAGCGCCGCAGCCTCCGCGCGCCGGTCGCAGAGGCGTCCCGGACCGACGTGGGCAAGCTCGTCTCGCACCGTAGCCGTCGCGGTGCCGCGCGCGGCGGCCTTCCCCTTCGGAGCGCGGTCGCGGCTCGTGCTCGGATCGCTCACGCGAGCAGCTCGCGGAGCACGCGCGCGAGCCGGTCGGGGTCGTGCTCCGGGCCCGCGGCGGCGAGGTCGGCCATCACGAGCGGCGCGCGCATGGCCGCGAATGCCGCCGGCTCCACCGCAACCGGCCGGGAGACGTCGGCCGAGCCCTCGTGCGCGATGACGGCGTCGAGGCGCAGGCCGGGGCAGTGCTCGATCAGCGCGCGGACGTGGGAGGCCCCATCCATCCCCGCCGTCTCGCCCGCCTGCTCGGCGAGGTTCAGCACCAGGGCGATCCGGCCCGCCTCCGCGAGCGCGTGCCGGATCCCCGGCACGATGAGCACCGCGATCAGGCTCGTGAAGAGGCTCCCCGGGCCCAGAACGACCAGGTCGGCCTCCTCGATCGCCTCGACGGCCTGAGGGGTCGCCGGCGCGTCCGGGGGTTCCATGCGCAGGCGGGCGACGGGGCCCGGTCCACGGGCGATCGCGCCCTGACCGCGCACCTCGAGCCCACCGTCGACGGCGAGGGTCGCCTCCAGCGCGACCGGGCGTGTCGTGACCGGAAGGACCCGGCCGCGCGCCCCGGCGAGTTCCGCCACCTCGTCGACCGCGCGCCCGAAATCGCCCCGAAGGTCGGCGAGCGCGGCGATCAGCAGGTTGCCGAGCGGATGGCCGGCGAGCTCTCCATCCTTGAAGCGGTACTGCAGGAGCGCCGACCGCTCCTCGCTCCCGGCGAGCGCCGCGATCGCCATGCGCAGATCCCCCGGCGCGGGGATCCCGAGCTGGCGGCGGAGGATCCCCGAGGAGCCGCCGTCGTCGGCAACCGTCACGACGGCCGTCGCGCTCTCGGTCACCCGGCGAACGGCGCGCAGCGCGCAGGCGAGACCGTGCCCGCCGCCGACGCAGACGATCCTCGGATTCAACGCCCGGCTCAGTCCCTGTCGATGTCGCGGTGGACGACCGCGACCGAGAGCCCGCGATCGCGCAGACGCGCGGCGATGTGCTCGGAGATCACCACCGAACGGTGCCGGCCCCCGCTGCACCCCACCGCGAGCGTGAGGTAGTGCTTCCCCTCGGTCAGGTACCCCGGGATCAGCACCTCCAGGAGGTCCTCGAATCGCTCGAGGAAATCCGCGGTCGCCTGACGGGTCATCACGAAGTCGCGGATCCGTGGGTCGGTCCCCGGCAGGGGGCGCAGCTCGTCGACCCAGTGCGGGTTCGGAAGGAACCGAACGTCCAGCACGAGATCGGCGTCCTGCGGGAGGCCGTACTTGTAGCCGAAGCTCTCCACGTTCACCTTGAGCGAGGCCTCCCTGGGCTGGTGGGAGAACGCGGCCTCGATCCGCCTGCGCAGCTCGTGAACGGTGAGATCGCTCGTGTCGATCACCAGATCGGCCCGGTCGCGCAGCGACTCCAGCAAGGTCCGTTCCTTCGCGATGCCGTCCACGATCCGGTCGGCGAGCGGGTGACGTCGGCGCGTGGCCTCGAACCGGCGGATCAGCGCCTCGTCGCTCGCGGTCAGGAACACGATCCGGTACTCCAGGCCGCGGCCGGCGAGGTCGGCGAGCGCCTTCGACAGCTCGGGGAAGAACTGCCCGCCGCGCACGTCCACGACCAGCCCGACCTTCTCCAGCCCGCCCGACGCGCCGGCCAGCTCGGCCATCTTCGAAATGAGCGCCGGGGGGAGGTTGTCGATCACGAAGTACCCGAGATCCTCGAGCGCGTCGGCCACCGTCGAGCGTCCGGCGCCGGAGAGCCCGGTGATCACGGTGAAGTCGGTCTTGTGGCGATGCTCCTCATGCTTCAGCGCGCGGGTCACCTACCCCTCCTTCGATCGGGGGGCTCGACGGCCGGCGGAGTCGACCTCCGCGCGCCCGGGGGCCGTCTCGGCCCCCCGGAGCCCCCCGCTCCCTCGCCGCGCAGATACCGGTGGATGCGCCCGGCGACGGGGCGCGGCACGATCGCCGCCAGGTCGTCCTCGCTCGCCTGAAGGATACGGCCGACCGAGCCGAAACGCCGTAGCAGCAGGCGCTTGCGCTCGCGCCCGATGCCGGGGACCGCGTCGAGGGCGCTCGCCGTCGATCGCCGCGCGCGGAGCCGCCGGTGGTAGCCGACGGCGACCCGGTGGGCCTCGTCACGCACGTGCTGGAGGAGGTGCAACGCCTCGGAGCCGCGCGCGAGCCGGACCGGAGCCTCGCCGCCCGGCAGGTACACCTCCTCGAGCCGCTTGGCGAGCCCCACCACCGCCGTGCCGGTCATCCCGACCTCCGCCATCGCCCCGAGCGCCGCCCCGAGCTGCCCCGCCCCTCCGTCCACCACCACGAGGTTCGGAGGGTAGGCGAACCGGCCGCCGGTCGCCGCCGGTTCCGCGCGCTCCTTCAGGTACCTCGCGAAGCGCCGCCGGATCACCTCGGCCATCATCGCGAAGTCGTCCTGGCCCTCCACGGTTCGGATCCGGAACCGCCGGTACTCCGAGCGCTTCGGCATCCCGTCCTCGAACACGACCATCGAGCCGACGGCCTCGGAGGCCCCGAGGTTCGAGATATCGAAGCACTCGATCCGCAGCGGGGCCTCGGGGATGCAGAGCGCTTCCTGGAGCGAGGCGAGCTGGCGCGCGCGCGCATCGAAGTCGCTCCGGCGCCGGAGCTTGTGCTGCGCGAAGGCCTCGGCGGCATTCGCGGCGGCCGTCTCGAGCAGGGCTCGCTTCTCGCCGCGCACCGGCACGCGAACGGCCACCCTGCCGCCCCGGCGCTCGGAGAGCCACTCACCGAGCACGGCCGGTTCGGCCGGCCGGACCTGAACGAGGATCTCCGGGGGCACCTGGTCCTCGACCATGTAGAGATCGCGCAGGAAGGAACCGATGAGTTCCGCCGGTTCCAGGTCCTCGACCTTGTCCACGACGAAGCCCTTGCGGCCGACCATCCGCCCCCCGCGCACGAAGAACACCTGGAGCGCCGCCTCGAGGTCGTCCTCGACGACGCCGATCACGTCCAGGTCCTCGTCCCGGCCGCTCACAACGGCCTGGCGCTCGATCGCCGTCCGGACGCTCGCGAGCTGGTCGCGCAGGCGCGCCGCACGCTCGAACTCGGTGCGTGCCGCCGCCTCGCTCATCGCCAGCTCGAGGCGCCGGGTCACCGGCTCGAACCCCCCGTCCATGAACGCCATGAACTCCTCGACGATTCCCCGGTGATCATCCGCGCTCACCCGGCCGACGCAGGGCCCGGAGCACTTGCCGATGTCGAACAGCAGGCACGGCCTCCCCGCGCGGCGGCACCGCTCGAAGACCCCGCGCGAACAGGTGCGGATAGGGAACGTGCGCAACAAGAGATCGAACGTCTCGCGAATTGCGTACGCGTGCGCGTACGGTCCGAACACCCTCGTGCCCGGGCGCTTCGGGCCCCGCATCACCATCGCGCGCGGGACCTCCTCGCCGACCGTGAAAGCGAGATACGGGTAGCTCTTGTCGTCGCGGTACCGGACGTTGTAGCGCGGGCGGTTCGCCTTGATCAGGTTGTACTCGAGGTGGAGCGACTCGACCTCGTTCGACGCGACTATCCACTCGACGCTGCATGCCTGCTCGAGCATCTGCTGGGTCCTCGGGTGCAGAGCCTCGACCGGCTGGAAGTAGTTCGCGAGGCGCTTGCGCAGCGACCTGGCCTTCCCCACGTAGAGCGTCCGTCCCGCGGGGTCCTTGAACAGGTAACAGCCCGGCCCGTCCGGGATCGTCTCGGGCGGCGGCCGGCGCAGCGCGGTGGGAGCCACGGATCGAATCGTATCCTCCCTTCCGGGGGAGGATCAGGGGCTCGGGCGCGCGGCGCTCGCGGCGAGCAGAAGCTGCATGGCCTGCGCCGACACCGCGTGGTGGTCCACCGAGGCCGGATCGAGCGCCGCGTGGAGCGCGACCCCGTCGGCCGTCGCGAGCAGCAGGGTCGCCATCCCCTCGGGATCGATCCACGCCGGGAGGAATCCCGAGGACTTCAGGCCGTCGATCTCGCCGACCAGGAACGCGCGCAGCTCCCGCAAGATGCCGGAGACTCCCCGGCGGAGCGAGCCCGCGCGAGAGGCCTCCACGAGAGCTTGGAGGTAGGCCGGCAGCAGATCGCCGGCTCGCTCGAAGGAGTCCTGAAGCGCCTGCAGCGCCGCGAGGAGCCGCAGCGGGGGCGAGTCCCCGCTCCGGAGAGCCCGGAGGGCAGGCCGGGTCCACTCGCGGATCGCGCTCAAGAGGGCTTGGGAGACCAGCTCGTCCTTCGAGCCGAAGTGGTAGGTGATCGCCTGGAGGTTGGTCCCGGCCGCCCGCGCGATGTCCCGCGAGGTCGTGCGCGCAAGCCCCTTCTCCCGCAGGCACCGCAGGGTCGCCTCGATCAGCCGGCCGGGCGCCTCACCGCCTCCCGCCGCGCGCCGCCGGGGCCTCGCGACGGGCGCCCGCGGCCCCCGGCGCCGGGGAGCGCGCGCCCTCCCCCCTGCCGGCCCGGACTTGCCTCGCGGATTCATACGGGTGTATGATATCGCCGGACGCGGCCCGCGCAAGCACCGGGCTTTGCGAGAGGAGGAGCCATGGACGGACCCCTGGACGTGGTGACCGGCGCCTTCAGCTACACCGGCAGGCACATCGCCCGGCGGCTCCTCGCCGCGGGCCGGCGCGTGCGCACGTTGACGAACCACCCGCGCTCCCCCAACCCCTTCGGGGGAACCGTGAAGGCCGCCCCGCTCTCCTTCGAGGACGACGCCGCGCTCGCGCGCGCGATGGAGGGCGCCGACACGCTCTACAACACCTACTGGGTGCGCTTCGTCCGGGGCGCCGAGAGCTTCGACCGGGCGGTGCGCAACAGCGAGGTCCTGTTCGGCGCGGCGGAGAAGGCAGGGGTGCGCCGCATCGTGCACGTGAGCATCGCCAACCCGGAAGCGGCGCCCGCCCTGCCCTACTTCCGCGGCAAGGCGGCGGTGGAGCGGGCTCTGTCGGGCCGATCGGTGTCGCGCGCGATTGTGCGCCCCACCGTGCTGTTCGGCGACGGCGACGTGTTCATCAACAACATCGCGTGGCTCCTTCGCCGCTTCCCGGTATTCCCGGTAGCGGGCGACGGGAGGTACCGGCTGCAGCCGGTCCACGTCCACGACGTGGCCGCGCTCGCGGTGGCGGCCGGCGCGCGTCTCGGCGACGAGGTGCTGGACGCCGCCGGTCCCGAGGTCTTCGCGTTCGAGGATCTTGGGCGCCTGATCGGTGCGAGGATCGGGCGCCGTCCGAGGATCCTCCACGTGCCTCCGGCCGCGCTGGTCCTGCTGTCGAACATCATCGGGTTCGGCGTGCGCGACGTGGTGGTCAACCGGGAGGAGCTGGACGGCCTCATGGCCGGCCTGCTCGTCTCCGGGGAACCCGCGCGAGGCGCGATCCTATTCAGCGAATGGCTCTCAGACGCCTCGCCTCTGCTGGGCCGTGAATACGCCTCCGAGCTCCGGCGACACTTCCGGTGAATCAGACGGCGGGCTCGAACGGGAGCGTGCCGAGGACCTCGCGGAGGAAGCTTCCCGTGTAGGAACCGGGCGCCGCGGCGATCGCCTCGGGGGGGCCCTCCGCGACGATCTGGCCCCCTCCCTCTCCGCCCTCTGGGCCGAGGTCGATGATCCAGTCGGCGGTCTTGATCACGTCGAGGTTGTGCTCGATCACCACGACCGTGTTCCCCTGGTCGACGAGCCGCCCGAGCACACCGAGCAGCTTGGCGATGTCGTCGAAGTGAAGCCCGGTCGTCGGCTCGTCCAGGATGTAGAGGGTCCGGCCGGTGGCGCGCTTCGACAGCTCCGAGGCGAGCTTCACGCGCTGCGCCTCGCCCCCGGAGAGCGTCGGGGCCGGCTGCCCCAGCCGGACGTACCCGAGCCCCACGTCCGAGAGAGTCTGCAAGTGCCGTCGGACGGCGGGGATCGCTTCGAAGTGCGCCAGGCCCTCCTCGACCGACATCTCGAGCACCTGGGAGATGTTTCTCCCCTTGAACGTGACCTCGAGCGTCTCCCGGTTGTAGCGCTTCCCCTTGCACGCCTCGCACGGTACGTAGACGTCCGGAAGGAAGTGCATCTCGATCTTGATCTGCCCGTCCCCGGCGCAGGCCTCGCAGCGCCCCCCCTTCACGTTGAACGAGAACCGCCCGGGCAGGTACCCGCGCACTCGCGCGTCCTGCGTCTGGCTGTACAGCGCGCGCACATGATCGAAGACGCCGATGTAGGTGGCCGGGTTGGAGCGCGGCGTCCGTCCGATCGGCGCCTGATCGACGTTCACCACCTTGTCCACGTGCTGCACCCCGGCCAGCCCCCGGTGCCGGCCGGCCACCGTCCTCGATCCGTGGAGGCGGGCCATCAGCGCCGGGTAGAGCGTGTCGGTCAGGAGCGACGACTTCCCGCTCCCGCTCACTCCGGTGATGCAGACGAGACATCCGAGCGGCACTCGAACATCGACGTTCTTGAGGTTGTTCTGCCGCGCGCCTCGCACGACGAGCGCGGACTCTCCCGGGGGGCGCCGGGAGGCCGGGACCGCGATCGCCTTCCGCCCGCCGAGGTAGGCGCCGGTGATCGACCGCTCCTCACGCAGGAGCCCTTCGAAGGTCCCCGAGTAGACGATCTCCCCTCCGTGCTCTCCCGCCCCGGGCCCGATGTCCACCAGATGGTCGGCCGTTCGGATGGTGGCCTCGTCGTGCTCGACCACGATGAGCGTGTTCCCGAGGTCGCGCAGGCGAAGGAGGGTCTCGATCAGCCGGTGGTTATCGCGCTGATGGAGACCGACCGAGGGTTCGTCCAGCACGTAGAGGACGCCGACGAGCGCGCTCCCGATCTGGGTCGCAAGGCGGATGCGTTGCGCCTCCCCCCCGGCGAGCGTCGCGGCGCTCCGCTCGAGGGTCAGGTAATCGAGCCCGACGTCGATCAGGAAGCGGAGCCGGGACCGGACTTCCTTGAGGATCCGGTCGGCGATCCGGTGCTCTCGCTCGGAAAGGTCGAGGCCGGAGAGGAACGCGTCGGCGCCCGCGACCGAGCGCCGGCACAGCTCGGAGATGTCGAACCCCCCGACGGTGACGGCCAGCGACTCCGGCTTCAGGCGGGAGCCCGTGCATGCCGGACACGGCACCTCCCGCATGTACTGCTCGAACCGCGCGCGGGCGTGGTCGGTCTCCGCCTCGCCGAGCTTGCGCTCGAGCCAGGGGATCACCCCCTCGAACGCGGCGCGGTACGCACGCTGCCGGCCATACCGGTTCCGGTACCGGACGTGGATCTCCTCCTCCCCCGCGCCCCGCAGGAAGGTCTGCCGCGTGGCGCGGTCCAGATCCCGCCAGGAGGAGGAGAGCGAGGCCCCGAGGTGCCCGGCCACCGCCTCGACCAGGCGCGCGAAGTACTCGGTCCGTCCGCCGGCCCAGGGGTGAAGCGCCCCATCGGCAAGCGACTTGTCGGGGTCTGGAACGACGAGATCCGGGTCCACCTCGAGGTGGATCCCCAGGCCGTCGCACCTCGGGCACGCGCCGTAGGGAGAGTTGAACGAGAAGTTGCGAGGCTGCAGCTCGGCGAACGACAGGCCGCACCGGTGGCACGCGAGGTGCTGCGAGTAGGTCTGGATGTCGCCGCCGTCGACCAGCTCGACCGCCACGAGCCCCTCGGCCAGTCCGAGCGCGGTCTCGATCGAGTCGGCGAGGCGGTGCTCGATCCCCGCCTTCATGACCAGCCGGTCCACGACGACCTCGATGGAGTGGCGGTAGTACCGGTCCAGGCGGATCTTCTCCGACAGCTCCCGCACCTGTCCGTCGACCTTCGCGCGCGCGAATCCCTTCCGGGCGAGGTCCTCCAGGAGCCGCTCGTACTCCCCCTTGCGGGACCGGACGACCGGGGCAAGGATCTGGAACCGGGTCCCGTCGGGAAGCGCCCGGACCTGGTCCACGATCTGGTCGGGGGTCTGGCGCGCGATCGGCCGTCCGCACCCCGGGCAGTGCGGCTTACCCGCGCGCGCATACAGGAGCCGGAGGTAGTCGTAGATCTCGGTGATCGTCCCCACCGTCGACCGGGGATTGTGCCCGGCGGTCTTCTGGTCGATCGAGATCGCCGGGGACAGCCCCTCGATGAAGTCGACGTCGGGCTTCTCCATCTGGCCGAGGAACTGGCGCGCGTAGGACGACAAGGACTCCACGTAGCGCCGCTGGCCTTCCGCGTAGATCGTGTCGAAGGCGAGACTCGACTTGCCGCTCCCGCTGATCCCGGTGAAGACGATCAGAGCATCCCGAGGCAGCTCGAGGTGCACGTTCTTGAGGTTGTGCTCTCGAGCTCCGTGGACGACGATCCGGTCGGCAGACATGTTCCCCCGAGGTCCGGCGTCCTACTCGGGGGCGACCTTGACGACCCCGCCCTCAACCAGGGTGTCGTAGGTCATCACGGGCTCCTCGGCCGGGCCCTTCAGGCACTCCCCCGTCCGCACTTCGAACACCGACCCGTGCAGAGGGCACTCGATCGAATACTCGGCGACGACATCCCCGTCGCCGAGAGGGCCGCCGGCGTGCGGGCACTCCCCCGCGAGCGCGTGGAACTCCCCTCCCGCGTTGACCAGCGCCAGCTCGATCCCATCCGCGTCAACCACCGCAGCCGTCCCCGGGGGGATCTCCTCAACCTTCGCGACCTCGACCCAGTCGAGCATCATCTCCTCCTGTGTCCTCCCCGACGAACCGATGATACGTCCGTGTCCCCGAGGTCATCCCTCCAGCAGCCGCCGCTTCCGGGCCTCGAACTCCTCGGCGTTGAGCACTCCCCTGTCCCGCAGCCCGGCCAGCTTCTCCAGCTCGTTGGCGACCGGAGCGCCGCCGCGCGCGATCCCCTTGCGGGCCTCCGCCGCGCGGTAGATGCGGAGCTGCACTCCTTCGGGGCGGCGGATGTCGGTGAACCGCTCCTGACCCGACTCCCCCGCCGACTCGATCACCAGGTCCCCGGCACCGATGATGCGCTCGAACACCGACTGGTGGAACGTCACGTCGTTGATCGTCTCGAGCGGGACCTCCTTGCCGTGCTTCGCGAGGACCCCGCCGCGCGACACGAGCCGTTCGCTTGTGACCACGAACATGGTGAAGCGCCACCGGAGCGCCGGAACCCCGGCCAGCGGGATCCACGCGACGAGCGCCGCCGCCGCGGCCGCGATCCGAAGCGGACCGCGCGCCGACCCGGCCGGGGCGTAGGCGACGGCGAGACCAGCGCCCGCTCCGAGGACGGCCGTCCAGAACGCCGGGCGCGCAAGCGCGATCCAGTGGGGCCGAAGGTCGAGGATCACTTCCTCGTCCTCGGTCAGAAGGCGACGCGGAAACGACATCGGCGCCATCCTACGGCCTCACCGCGGGGCGCGGGAAGCGGGGGCGCTGCGTTAGGCTGCCGGGGCCGCCGCCACGGCGGATGCGCCACCCAGCGAGGAGGAACGAGATGAACGCCCACGCCTATTCGCGCCTCGAGACCCAAGGCGGAGCGATCGGGATCTGGCGGCTCGACCGCGCGGCCGCCCCCAACCGGATCGCCACGCTCCCATATGTCGTGCGGGTCTTCCTGGAAAACGTCCTGCGCGCGAGCGGCGGCCACGCCGACCACTCGCACGTGGAATCGCTCGCCGCCTGGCCCCGCACCGGCCCGGCCGAGTTCCCCTTCATGCCGGCCCGCGTGATCCTGCAGGACTTCACCGGCGTGCCGGTGGTCGCCGACCTCGCCGCGATCCGCGCCGCCGTCGCCGCGCACGGGGGGGATCCGGCGCGGGTAAACCCGATCATCCCGGTCGACCTGGTCATCGATCACTCCGTGATCGTGGACGCGTACGGCTCTCCTGGGGCCTTCGGCATCAACACCGCGCTCGAGGTCGAGCGGAACCGCGAGCGCTACGCCTTCCTTCGCTGGGCCCAGCGTTCCTTCCGCAACTTCTCGGTGGTGCCCCCGGGGAGCGGCATCGTGCACCAGGTGAACCTCGAGCGGCTGGCGCGGGTCGTCGCGACCGGCTCCCTGGACGGCGAGCCCGTCGCCTACCCCGACACATTGGTCGGGACCGACTCGCACACCACCATGATCGGCGGGATCGGGGTGCTCGGCTGGGGTGTCGGCGGCATCGAGGCGGAAGCCGCGATGCTCGGGGAGCCGATCGGGCTCCTCACCCCGCTCGTGGTGGGCGTGCGGCTCTCGGGCTCACCGCCCGAGGGAACGACCGCGACCGACCTCGTCCTCTCGCTCACCGAGATGCTCCGGCACCACGGCGTCGTCGGACGCTTCGTCGAGTTCTTCGGGCCCGGCCTCGACGCGCTCACCGTCCCCGACCGCGCGACGGTCGCGAACATGGCGCCCGAGTACGGAGCGACCGAGGGCTTCTTCCCGGTGGACGCGCACACGCTCGCCTACCTCCGCGGCACCGGCCGCGACGGCGACCTCGTGGACCTCGTCGAGCGCTACGCGAAGGAGCAGCTCCTGTTCCGCGAGCCCGGCGCGCCCGACCCCACGTACTCCGAGAGGCTCGACTTCGACCTCGGAGGCGTGGAGCCGAGCCTCGCCGGCCCCCGGCGCCCACAGGACCGCGTTGCCCTCGGCCAGGTCCGGCGCACCTTCCTCGACGCGCTCGCCTCCTTCAGGGACGGGGACGGCGCGCCGGCGATCAAGCGGATCCGGGTGGCCACGCGCGCCGGGGACGCCGAGCTATCCGACGGATCGGTGATCATCGCCGCGATCACGAGCTGCACGAACACCTCGAACCCGTCGGTGATGGTCGCGGCCGGGCTGCTCGCCCGCAAGGCCGTCGAGCGGGGGCTCCGGGTCCCCGGCACCGTGAAGACCTCGCTCGCGCCCGGGTCGCAGGTCGTACCCGACTATCTCGCGCGCGCAGGCGTCCTGGAGCCCCTCGAGGCGCTCGGCTTCTCCGTCGTCGGGTACGGCTGCACGACCTGCATCGGGAACTCGGGGCCGCTCGACGAGCCGGTGGCAAAGGCGATAGACGACGGCTCGCTCGCCTGCGCCGCCGTGCTGTCCGGCAACCGGAACTTCGAGGGTCGGATCCACCCGCAGGTGCGGCTGAGCTACCTCGCATCTCCGCCGCTCGTGGTGGCCTACGCGCTCGCCGGCACGACCGACATCGACCTGACGCAGGACCCCATCGGGCGGGGAGCCGACGGCCGCCCGGTGATGCTGTCGGAGATCTGGCCCACGTCCTCCGAGGTCACCGCCGCGGCCGAGTTCGCGATGGATCCGGACACCTACCGCCGCCGCTACGAGCGGATCGCCGACGGCGACGAGCGCTGGCGGGCGATCGAGGTCCCGACCGGCGACCTGTACGCCTGGGACCCGTCCTCGACCTACATCGCCGAGCCGCCGTTCCTGCTGGAGGTCAAGCCGGAGCCGGCCGAGCCGGCGGACATCCTCGGCGCGCGAGTCCTCGTCCGGGTCGGAGACTCGGTCACGACGGATCACATCTCGCCGGCCGGCACGATCCCCGAGGCGAGTCCGGCCGCGCGGTGGCTCCAGGAGCGCGGCGTCCCCGACGGCTCCCTGCATTCCTACGGTGCCAGGCGCGGCAACCACGAGGTGATGGTGCGGGGGACCTTCGCCAACATCCGGTTGCGGAACGCGCTCGCCCCGGGAACCGAGGGGGGCGTCACCGACCATCTGCCGGACGGCGAGCGGGCGACCGTGTTCGACGCCGCCGAGCGCTACCGCGCCGAGGGAGTGCCGCTCCTCGTGATCGCCGGCAAGGAATACGGCACCGGCTCGTCGCGCGACTGGGCGGCAAAGGGCACGGCGCTGCTCGGGGTGCGCGCCGTGATCGCGCGCAGCTACGAGCGCATCCACCGCTCGAACCTTGTCCAGATGGGGGTCCTCCCTCTCGAGTTCCTGCCCGGCGAGAGCGCCGAGTCGGTCGGCATCACCGGCTTCGAGGCCTTCGATATCGTCGGGATCTCGGGAGAACTCCGGCCGGAGGCGCGAGTGAAGGTCGTCGCCAGGGATGGCGGCGGGCGCGCGGTCTCGTTCGAAACGACCGCGCGCCTCGACTCCCCGAGCGATGTTGATTGCTACCGAAACGGTGGAATCCTGCCGGCCGTGCTTCGCCGTCTCACCCGCTGACCGCGCTCAAGGTCTCCCTCCCGCGCCCCGAGGAACAAAGGGGGCATGGGGCCGGGTCCGGCCGTCGTGCTTCCCGTCGCGCCCTGGAGGCTCGGTGGCGAACACGAATGCACGGCCCGGCGCCCGCGCCGGAGACCGCCTGGGCGAGGCTCTTGCCTCGCTGCTCGCGCACGACCTCCGAGTGCCGCTGGGGCCGCTGACCCTGGCGGCCTCGCTGATCTCGGGCGACCCCGCGACCCGCTCCGACCTTCGGGATCTCGCGCGTGTGATCGAGGCGCAGGCCCGGCGCCTCGGGAGGCTGATCGACGCCTCGGTCGCCGCTTCCAGAGGAGCTCGCGCCCCCGAGGCGGTGCCGACCGATCTCGGAGAGCTGGCCGAGGAGGCCGCCGGCATCCTGCGCGACCTCGGGGGGCAGTGCGTCGTGAGACGGGTCCGGGCTCCCGTCCTCGCCGACCCGACGGCCGTTCGGGACGCGCTCGCCGGGCTGATCGAGGCTGTGGCCGGGGAGGGAGGTGGGGCGTCGGTGGTCATCCGCGCCGACGCCACATCCGTATCGGCCTACGTCGCCGGCGGGGACGCTCCCGCGTGCCTTCGCGCGCTCGCCGGCTCGCGCCCGACCGACGCCCGCTCCGCGCTCGCCCTCGGCGCGGCGGCGGTCTTTCGCGCCCACGCCGGCGGGGTGGAGGTCGACGAGGACGGGGCCGTGGCACGACTCCCGAGGGCCGACTCGTGACCGCGCTCCGGCGCGCTGCCCACGGCCCCGGCGCGATCGTTGCCGGCCTGTGTGTGACACTCTGGGCCGCGACCACGTTCGCCCTCGGCACACCCGTCGCGGCCAGGATCGACCTCACGTCCCGCCGCGGGCCGAGCTACGCCAAGGACTCGATCGCCTTCCGCCCTCTCCAGCTCGCCTTGCTCGCGGACTTGCTCGGCGAGACCGCGGGGCTCCTCACGCCGGGCGCGAGCGCCCTCCCTCCGGCGGGCGGGACTCGCCACGAAGAGAGGCCGGAGCAGCCCCCGCCCCCCGACCGCCCGGTGCTCGTGCTCGACATGACCTCGGACAAGAAGACGGTGAGCCGGGGCGACGAGGTCACCTACACGATCCGGGTGTCGAACGTCGGGAGGGTGGCCGCCGACCGGGTCGTGCTGACGAGCCACATCCCGCAGTGGACGGTCCTCGTCTCCGGCACCGCATGCCACGGGGAGGTGGCCCGGGTCGATCCCTCTCCGTCACCCGGACGAGACGCCCTCTGCCTGAACGTCGACCGGATTGTCGCGCCCGACGCGCCTACCCCGCAGGACGAGCACGCGGTCTACCGCACGGTGCCGCCCGGCGGATGGGAGGATCTCGCGTTCACCGTGCGGGTCGACCGCTCGGCCCCTCGCGGGACCGTCATCCGCAACCGCGCCCACGCGAGTGCCGACAACCACCCCACCACGGTGTACTCGAACGAGGTCGAGGTGACCGTCCGGTGACCGCGCCCCGCACCGCGCGCGGCCTCCTCGGGCGGCGCTACGCCGATCTGCCGGTCCGGGCCAAGCTTCTCGTGCCGTTCGCGGTCCTCATGGTCGTCTGGGGAGGCTTCGGGACCTACGTTCTCGCACGCGGGACCGCCGGGGAAGCCCGCGGCCGCGCCACCGCGCGTCTCGCCGAGGCGCTCGACGGCGCGCGCGCCGAGTTCGCCGACGACGAGACCTCCCTCCTCGAGACGGTCCGCCTCGCCGCGCGAACCGAGGGCATCGCCGCGGCGATCTCGGCGGCCGACGTCCGGATGTTGCGGCGCTACCTCCTCCCGGTGGCCGTGAACGCCGGGCACGACGAACTGTGGGCCGTCGACCGCGCGGGACGCGTCCTCCTGCGGATCGATCAGTTCTCCGGCAGGCCGGCCGTCGGCTCCTCGGGCTCGCTGTCCCTGCCGGGGGTCCTGATGGCCGCTCGCGGGGACACCGACGCGAGAGGGGACAAGCACGTCGCCCTCACCGACCGATCCTTCCTCGTCGCCGGGCCGGTGCGCGACGCGAAGGATCGCGCGGTCGGCGCGATCGCCGTCGGTGAGCGGCTCTCGAAGCTCCTCCCGAAGATGGGCCGCGGGACCCGGGCCAGGGTGGTGCTCTTCTCAACGGCCGGGAGGATGCTCGCCTCGAGCGACGGCGGGACCCTTCCCCACGACGATCCTTCGTCCGGCCTGCGCGCGAGCGTCCGGGGCGACGACGGTCCGCGCGAGGCTCTCTACGCGTCCCTGGAGGCCCGGGGAGAGACGATCGGGCACCTCTCGGTCGCACTCCCGGCCTCGGTCGCGCTCGCCGGAGTGCGGGGAACCGCAACTACTCTCGCGGCTCTCGTCGGCTTCGCGGTCCTTGCGGCGGTGGGAATCGGCCTGCTCACCTCACGCGCGATCACCCGCCCGCTCTCCTCTCTGCTGCGAGCGACGCGCGCCCTGGAGCAGGGCGACCTCGGAGCCCGCGCTCATCTTCGGTCGGCGGACGAGGTCGGCACCCTCTCCGCCGCCTTCGACCGGATGGCCGGCCAGCTCCAGGCCTCCCACGCCGACCTCGAGAGGAAAGTCGCCGAGCGAACCGCCGAGCTGGAGCGCGTGAACCACGAGCTGGCCCGGGCGAGCGAGGCGAAGTCGGCGTTCCTCGCGTCGATGTCCCACGAGTTGCGGACCCCGCTGCACGCGATCATCGGTTTCGGGGACATGCTGAGCGACCCCACCTTCGGCCGCCACGACACCCGCACGACCCGGGACCTCGCGAGCAACATCGTCACGAGCGGGCGTCACCTGCTCGCGCTGATCAACGATGCCCTCGACCTCGCGAAGGTCGAGGCCGGGAAGATCGAGATCGACGCCCGGCCACTCGACCTCACGGCGCTCCTCTCGGAGTTCGAGTCCACCATGCGGCCGCTCGCCGATCAGAAGCGCATCTCCCTGCGCATGGCGCCCTCCCACTCGCCCCCGGCGGTCCTCGCCGACCCGGCCAGGCTGCGACAGGTCCTGTTCAACCTGCTGGCGAACGCGATCAAGTTCACCCCCGAGGGAGGAACGGTCGCGCTCGGGGCCGAACGCTCCGGCGCGTGGGTGACGGTCTCGGTTTCCGATACCGGGCCCGGTCTGGCGAAGGGTGAGGCAGACCGGATCTTCGAGCCCTACGAGCGCGGGCGCGCCGGGCGCGGATCCGAGGGCGTCGGCCTCGGGCTCGCGCTCGCCCGGCGGCTGGTCGAGCTGCAGGGAGGTCGCATCTGGGCGCGCCGCCGCCCCGGGGCCGGGAGCACGTTCTCCTTCACCATCCCCGTCGCCGCGGAGAGTTCCTCGGCGGCTCCGCGCGCACGGGTGGCAGGGTGAGCACGATCCTGGTGGTCGAGAACGATCCGATGTCGCGCGAGCTGTGCCGCCGGGTCCTTGCCACCGGCGGCCACGATATCGTCTGCGCCCGGAGCGCCGAAGAGGCCCTGCGTCTGGTCGGCCGCGCCCGACCGGATCTCGTGCTGATGGACATCCGTCTCCCGGGGATGGACGGGATCGAGGCGGCCCGGCGGCTGCGGACGCGGCGCTTCTCGCCCCCCGTCGCCGTGCTCTCTGCCCAGGCGTTCTCGACCGACGCCCAGAGGGCGCGCGAGGCCGGGTGCGTCGACTTCCTCATCAAGCCCCTCGGGGCACGGGAGCTGCTCGAACGGGTCGAAGGGCTCCTCGCGCGTCACCCCGGCCCCCCGCGATCGTTGAACCGGCGAGGAGGCAAAAAGCCATGAACCGTCACGCTCTCCGGCTCCGCTTGGTCGTCGCACTCGGGGCGCTGCTCGCCGCGCTCCTCGGCTCCGGGACCGCCGGCGCCTGCTACGTCGCGATCCACTCCGGGACGTACCACGTCTGCCTCTAGCGCGAGCCTCGACGTGGACATCCCAACCCCGGCCCCTTCCGGACCGCTGCGGGTCCTGATCGTCGACGATCAGCCCCACATGCGCAGGATGCTCTCCCTCGCGCTCGCCGGCACGCCCGAGTTCCGGGTCGTCGGTGAGGCCGGCGACGGCGAGGAGGCCCTCGGCATGGTCGGGATCGCCCGGCCCGACGTCACGCTGGTGGACCTGTCCATGCCCCGGCTCGACGGGATCGGGATGATCCGCGCGCTCCGGGCGACCGGGGTCCGCACCAGCCTGCTCGTACTCACCTCAAACGGCGACCGGACCGCGGTGGCCACCGCGCTCGAGGCCGGCGCCGACGGCTACGTGCTGAAGGGCTGCTCGGTCGGCGAGCTGCGCTCGGCCGTTCTCGCGGTCGGGCGCGGCGGCTCCGCCCTCGCCCCCGCGGTCGCCCGAAGCCTCGTCGACGACTACACCCGCATGCTCGAGGAGCGGCGGGAGCGGGACCTCGCGGTCATCCGGACCCTCGCAAGCGCGGTGGAGATGCGCGACCGGGGCACCGGGAACCACGCGCAGAACGTCGCTCGCCTCGCGCTCACGCTGTGGCGCTCGATGATCGGCACCGACCCGGAAGACCTCGTCTACGGGTTCCTCCTCCACGACGTCGGCAAGATCGGCATTCCCGACGCCATCCTTCTCAAAGAGGGGCCGCTCGAGCCCGGGGAGATGGAGGTCATCCGCGGCCACGTCCGCATCGGAGCCGAGCTGGTCTCTCCGCTCGGCTTCCGCCCCGAGGTCATCTCCGTCATCCGCTGCCACCACGAGCGGTGGGACGGACGAGGGTACCCGGCCGCGCTGCGGGGGGACGAAATCCCGCTCGCCGCGCGCGTGTTCGGCGTCGTGGACGCCTTCGACGCGATGACGAGCGACCGGCCCTACCGGAGGGCCGTGCCGGTCGCCGACGCGCTCGCGGAGCTGGAG
Source organism: Acidobacteriota bacterium (assembly GCA_016208485.1). Lineage (GTDB taxonomy): Bacteria > Actinomycetota > AC-67 > AC-67 > AC-67 > JACQXY01. Next base: position 78,611 of record JACQXY010000052.1, read on the forward strand.
CGCCACGCAGGGACGCAGTTCGACCCGACCTGTACGGCCGGCTTCACGCGGCTCGCCGGCGACATGGGTCTGGGCTGACCTCGCCATCACCCGCTCGCCTTCGAGTACGCTCCGGAGCATGCACGGAGCCCGAGGCCCCCTCACTCCCCGCCCGCCCGCGACTCCCGAGTTCGCCCACGTCACCCCTGGGGGACCCTCGCACACCTACCCGAGTGACGGGTGCGAGAGGGTGACGAAGCTCGCCGTCGGCCCCTACGACAACAACGTCTACGTCGTCCGCTGCACCGGCGCGCGCGAAGCGGTCGTCATCGACGGCTCCGCGGGCCCGGAGCGGATTCTCCCGGAGCTGGAGGGGTTCACCCCGAAGGCGATCCTGCTGACTCACGCCCACCCCGACCACGTCCAGGCTCTCGTGGACCTCGCCGGCGTGACGGGCGTCCCCGTGCTCGCCCACCCCGCGGAGGCGGCACTGGTCCCGCTGGCGATCGACCCGATCGCGGGCGGCGCGGCGGTCCCCGTCGGCAGCCTCGAGCTACAGGTCCTGCACACACCCGGCCACACGCCGGGGAGCCTCTGCTTCCTTCTCGCCGGGCACCTGTTCAGCGGGGACACGCTCTTCCCCGGCGGCCCCGGCAACACGTTCGGCAACCCGCGCGCCTTCGACGACATCATGGGGAGCCTCGGCCGGCTCTTCGAGCTTCCCGGCTCGACGCGCGTCTCTCCCGGACACGGCCTCGACACAACGATCGCCCGGGAGCGCCCGTTCCTAGACACGTGGGTGCGGCGCGGCTGGTAGCGCGCCGGGCTACGAGACCTCTTTCAGCTCGCGGCGCAGCTCGGCGACCTCGTCGCGCAGGCGCGCCGCGTACTCGAAGCGAAGCTCGCGCGCGGCCTCGTGCATCTCCTCCTCGAGCGCCTGGATGAGCCGGGGAAGCTCCTCGCGCGGCACGCCGGTCAGCTCCCGCCGGGGACGTTTCTTCGCCCCGTACCGCGCCGGCGCCTCCGATGCGAGGCCGGCCGACACCAGGATGTCGGACACTTTCTTGCGCACCGTCTGCGGGTTGATCCCACGGGCGCGGTTGAACTCCACTTGCTTCATCCGGCGGCGGTTCGTCTCGCCGATCGCGCGGCGCATCGACTCGGTCACGCCGTCCGCGTACATGATCACCCGGCCGCTGACGTTGCGCGCCGCGCGCCCGATGGTCTGCACGAGGGAGGTCTCCGAGCGCAGGAACCCCTCCTTGTCGGCGTCGAGGATCGCGACGAGCGACACCTCCGGCAGGTCCAGCCCCTCCCGGAGGAGGTTGATGCCGACCAGGCAGTCGAACTCGCCGAGGCGAAGGTCGCGGAGGATCTCGATCCGCTGGATGGTGTCGATCTCGGAGTGCAGGTAGCGCACGCGCAGGCCCGTCTCAACGAGATAGTCGGTCAGGTCCTCTGCCATCTTCTTGGTGAGGGTGGTGACGAGAGCCCTCTCCCCCGCCTCGGTCGTGCGCCGCACTTCTTCGATCAGGTCGTCCACCTGACCCTTCGTCGGGCGGACCATCACCTCGGGGTCCACGAGCCCGGTCGGGCGCACGACCTGCTCGGCGACGGTCTCCGACACCCGCCGCTCGTAGGGTCCCGGAGTCGCGGACAGGAACACGACCTGGCCGACCTTGCCGAGGAACTCGTCGAACCGGAGCGGCCGGTTGTCGAGCGCCGACGGCAGCCGGAACCCGTGCTCGACCAGCGTGCTCTTGCGGCTCTTGTCTCCCTCGTACATCCCGTGGAGCTGGGGAACGGTGACGTGAGACTCGTCCATCACGACCAGGAGATCCTTGGGGAAGTAGTCGAGGAGTGTGTGCGGGGGATCGCCCGCCGACCGGCCGTCCACGTGGCGGGAGTAGTTCTCGATCCCCGAGCAGAAACCCATCTCGCGGAGCATCTCGAGGTCGTAGGTGGTCCGCATGCGAAGGCGCTGCGCCTCCAGCAGCTTCTTCTCTCCCTCCAGCTCGGCGAGGCGCTCGGCCAGCTCGGCCTCGATCCCGGAGATCGCGCGGCGCATCCGCTCCTCGCTCGCCACGTAGTGGCTCGCGGGGTAGACGGTCACCTCAGACAACTCCTTCACAACCTCTCCGGTCACCGGGTCGAGCAGCATCAGCCGCTCGACGGTGTCTCCGAACAGCTCCGCGCGCAGGAGCGACTCCTCGTATGCCGGGTGAATCTCCACGGTGTCCCCGCGCACGCGAAACTTCCCGCGCGCCAGGGCGTAGTCGTTGCGGTCGTAGCGCATCGCGACCAGCCGCTCGCCGATGAAGCCCATGTCGGCCTCTCCGCCGGCCTCCAGATGCAGGATCTGACGCTCGTACTCCTCCGGCGAGCCGAGGCCGTAGATGCAGGACACGCTCGCCACGATCAGCACGTCGCGGCGGGTGAGAAGAGCGCTCGTCGCCGCATGGCGCAGCCGGTCGATCTCGTCGTTGATGGAGGAGTCCTTCTCGATGAAGGTGTCGGTCTGCGGGACGTAGGCCTCGGGCTGGTAGTAGTCGTAGTAGGAGACGAAGTACTCCACCGCGCTCTGCGGGAAGAACTCCTTGAACTCGTTGCAGAGCTGCGCCGCGAGCGACTTGTTGGGCGAGATCACCAGCGTCGGGCGCTGGAGGCGCTCGACCAGCCACGCGACCGTCGCGGTCTTTCCCGACCCGGTGACCCCGAGGAGCGTCTGGAAGCGGTGCCCGGCTTGGACGCTCGCGGCGAGCGCCTCGATCGCCGCCGGCTGATCTCCGGCCGGGGCGAAGTCCGAGACCA
>JACQXY010000055.1 GCA_016208485.1 Acidobacteriota bacterium
CCCGCACGCCGTTTGACCCCGCGCGCCCGAGCGGGTAGCCTATTTCCTCGTTGACCAGGGCTTTTGCATGAAGACTTTCTCCCCGAAGCCTCAGGACATTGTCCGTCGCTGGTGGGTCGTGGACGCCGAAGGGCAGGTCCTCGGCCGCCTCGCGGCCGATGTCGCGCGCCTGTTGCGCGGCAAGCACAAGCCGATCTTCGCGCCCCACGCCGACACAGGGGACTATGTGATCATCGTGAACGCGAAGGGCGCACGCCTGACCGGGCGAAAGCTGGAGCAGAAGTTCGCATACCGCCACTCCGGGTACCCGGGGGGCTTCCGCGCCGTTCCCTACGCTGAGCTGATGAAGAAGCGGCCCTCGTTCGCCGTCGAGAAGGCCGTGAAGGGCATGCTCCCTCACAACCGCCTCGGGCGGGCGATGGGCAAGAAGCTCTTCGTCTACGACGGCCCCGCGCACCCTCACGAGTCTCAGAAGCCTGAGCCCTACACCGCGAAGGATGTGATCCGCTGATGGCGACGCTTGGCGAGATCGTCGGCGCGACCGGGCGCCGCAAGGAGGCCGTGGCTCGCGTCCGGCTTCTCCCGGGGACCGGCACGTTCAAGCTGAACGGCCGCGGGCTCGAGGACTACTTCCCGCGCGCGGTGCTCCGGATGGTCGTGACCGAGCCGCTGCGCCTTACCAACACTCTCGACCGCTACGACGTCCACGCGACCCTCGAAGGTGGGGGAATGAGCGGCCAGGCCGGCGCGCTGCGCCACGGCATCTCCCGCGCGCTCATCGAGGGCGACCCGACGCTCCGCGCCGAGCTGAAGCGCAAGGGGATGCTCACGCGCGACGCGCGCGCGAAGGAGCGCCGCAAGTACGGTCTCAAGAAGGCCCGCAAGGCGCCGCAGTTCTCGAAGCGGTAGCCGTCCGGCGGGCGCGGCTCGGGATCGGCGCTGCGCCGGGACAGGACACGATGGGGCGCCTTTTCGGCACCGACGGGGTCCGCGGGACCTACGGCGAGGATCTCACCGACTCACTCGCCCGCTCCCTCGGCCGCGCCGCCGCGATCGTGCTCGGGCTCGGTCACCCTCGGCCCCGGCTCCTGATCGGTCGCGACACTCGCGCCTCCGGAGAGGCGCTCGAGCGCGCGCTGGTCTCCGGCATCGGTGCCGCGGGCGGCGAGGCGCTCCTCGCAGGGGTCGTCCCGACCCCTGCCGTGGCCCACCTCGTCCGCTCCTACGGCGCGGCGGCCGGAGCGGTGATCAGCGCCTCGCACAACCCGGCGCGCGACAACGGGATCAAGTTCTTCGGCCCCGACGGGATGAAGCTCCCCGACGCCGTTGAGGGCGCGATCGAAGCGATCGTCGAGGACTCCCCGGACGATCCTCGCCCGGCCGAGCCCGTGGTGCTCGGCGACGCCGAGGATCGGTACCTCTCGTTCCTGCTCGACGGCGCCGCGCCGCTCGCGGGGCTCCGGATCGTGGTCGATTGCGCGAACGGCGCCGCCTACCGGGTCGCGCCGGAGGCGTACCGGCGCGCCGGCGCGGAGGTCGTCGCGGTCGGCGAGGAACCCGACGGCGACAACATCAACGACGGCTGCGGCTCCACGTACCCCGAGCGCCTTCAGGCGATGGTGGTGGCGCGCGGCGCCGCGGCGGGGATCGCTCACGACGGCGACGCCGACCGGGTGATCGCGATCGACGAGCGGGGCGGCATCGTGGACGGCGATCAGATCCTCGCGATCTGCGCGCTCGACGCGCTCGCGCGCGGCACGCTTCCCGGGCCGGCCGTCGTCGGGACGGTGATGGCGAACCTCGGGTTCCGCCGCGCGATGGGGCGCGCGGGGATCGGCGTGGTGGAGACGGCGGTGGGGGACCGGGCGGTGCTCGAGGCGATGCGAGAGCGGGGCATCGCGCTCGGCGGCGAGCAGTCCGGCCACATCATCTTCCTCGATCGCCACACGACGGGAGACGGCATCCTCACCGCGCTCCGGCTCCTCGGCATCCTGCGCGCCTCCGGCCGGACGCTCTCGGAGCTGGCCGCGGTCTGCCCTCGCATGCCTCAGGTCCTCGTCGCGGTGCGCGTGCGCGATCGGGGCCGTCTCCCGAAGGTGCGCGCCGTGTGGGACGAGGTGCGCCGCGTCGAGGCGGAGCTCGGCGAGGCCGGACGCGTGGTCGTGCGGCCCTCGGGAACCGAGCCGGTCGTGCGAGTGATGGTCGAGGCCGCCACCGAGGAAGGCGCGCGTGCTTGCGCCGAGCGGATCGCGACCGTGGTCGCCGGCGCGCTCGGCTGATCTGCCCGAAAGGGCAACGGCCCTCGCCCTTCCGACTCGCATACACTGTCGGCCAGCCATGTGCGGCATCATCGGCTACGTGGGGAGCGAGCCCGCGCTCCCGATTCTCCTCGACGGCTTGCGCCGCCTCGAGTACCGCGGGTACGACTCAGCCGGCGTCGCCGTGGTGAACGACGGGCTTACCGTGGTGCGCCGCGCGGGGAAGATGGAGGCGCTCGAGAAGGCGCTGTCCCCGCTGCCGATCGCCGGCTCGAGCGGGATCGGGCACACGCGGTGGGCCACGCACGGCGGCCCGACCGACCGCAACGCCCACCCGCACCTGGACTGCACCGGCCGCATCGCGGTCGTCCACAACGGCATCATCGAGAACTTCCTCGATCTGCGCGAGCGCCTGGCCGCCGAGGGCCACGCCCTCGATTCGGAGACCGACACCGAGGCGATCGCGCACCTCATCGAGGCCGCCTACGACGGTGATCTCGTGGCGGCCGTGCGGGCGGCTCTCCGCCACCTGCAGGGAGCGTTCTCCGTCGCCGTCGTGTCGGCGGACGAGCCGGGGCTGGTGGTCGCGGCGAAGCGCACGAGCCCGCTCATCGTGGGGCGCGCCGGCCACGGCACCCTGCTCGCGAGCGACCCGCCGGCCCTCCTTCCTTACACGCGCGAGATGGTCCACGTCCTGGACGACCAGCTCGTCGAGATCACCGCGGACGGCGCGCGGATCACGACGTTCGAGGGCGCGCCGGCCGAGGGCGAGTCGATCCACGTCGACTGGGACCTCGTCGCGGCCGAGAAGGCGGGCTTTCCCGACTTCATGCTGAAGGAGATCTTCGAGCAGCCGGATGCCGTCGCCGACACGCTCCGCGGCCGGACCCTTCCCGATGGGCGCCTGACGCTCGACGAGCTGCGCCTGTCGGAGGAAGAGCTGCGCGGCATCGACAAGGTCTTCGTCGTCGCGTGCGGATCGGCGTTTCACGCCGGGCTCGTGGCGAAGTACGCGATCGAGCACTGGACGCGCCTGCCGGTCGAGATCGAGATCGCGAGTGAGTTCCGCTACCGGGACCCGGTCCTCGACCGCGACACGCTCGTTCTCGCGGTGTCGCAGTCGGGGGAGACGATCGACACCCTCGAGGCGGTGAGGTACGCGAAGGCGCAGCGGGCGAAGGTGATGGCGGTGGTGAACGTGGTCGGCTCGAGCGTCGCCCGCGAGGCCGACGCGGTCGTCTACCAGCACGCGGGCCTCGAGGTCGGGGTGTGCGCGACCAAGACCTTCGTCACGCAGATGGTGGCGCTGAAGCTCCTCGCGCTTTACCTCGCCCAGGTCCGCGCGACGATGTTCCCCGAGGAGGTCGCGGCCGTCGTGCGCCAGATGCGGACCCTGCCGGCAGCCCTGCGCGAGGCGCTCGGCTTGCGCGAGCAGGTCGCAGGGATCGCGCGCGAGATCGCCGGCGCTCCCGACGTGCTGTTCATCGGCCGCCACGTCGGCTACCCGGTCGCGCTCGAGGGGGCGCTCAAACTGAAGGAGATCTCCTACGTCCACGCGGAGGGCTACCCGGCCGGCGAGCTGAAGCACGGGCCGATCGCGCTCGTCGAGGAGGGAGTTCCAGTCGTCGCGGTCGCCACGCAGTGCCACGTGTACCCGAAGGTCCTCTCGAACATCCAGGAGGTCAAGGCCCGCGGGGCGCGCGTGATCGCCGTGGCGAGCGCCGGCGACCGGGACATCGCGCGGCACGCGGGTGACGTGATCTTCGTCCCGCGCACGAACGAGCTGCTCGCGCCCGAGGTCGTCTCGATCCCGCTCCAGCTCCTCGCCTACGAGGTCGCGAAGACTCGGGGGCTCGACGTGGATCGGCCTCGGAACCTCGCGAAGAGCGTCACGGTGGAGTAGCCGGTGCTGGATGTCCTCACCGCCGAGGATGTCCGCCGCCAGGACGCGGCCTGCGAGGCGCGCGGCATCCGGACGGCGGTCCTCATGGAGGAGGCCGGATGGGGCGTGGCGCGCACCGCGCGCCGCCTGCTCGGCGGGACGGCCGGCCGGCGGATCGCCGTCGTCTGCGGGAAGGGGAACAACGGAGGAGACGGCCTCGTCGCCGCGCGCCACCTCGTCTCGATGGGGGCGCGCGCGACCGCGGTTCTCTGCGAGACCTCGATGCGCGGAGCGGCGGCGGAGAACCTCGAGGCCTTCTCCTTCGTGGGCCGGGTCGTGGGGCTCGACGGGATCGAACGGGAGCTGGACCGCGCCGACCTTGCGATAGACGCGGTCCTCGGCGTGGGGCTCTCGCGCGCGCCGGAGGGGAGCGCGGCCGAGGCGATCCGCGCGCTGCGCGCCTCCGCCGTCCCGATCGTCGCGGTGGACGTCCCGAGCGGGGTGGACGCCGACACCGGATCCACTCCCGGCGCCGCGGTGCGCGCCGCCGTCACGGTCACCCTCGGCGGGCTCAAGCCCGGGCTGCTCTTTCAGCCCGGCCGCGCGCTCGCCGGGCGAGTCGAGGTCCGCGACATCGGCGTGCCGGCCGACTTGAAGGGGGGATCCGCGCGCGCCCTCGAGGGGGAGGACGTCCGCGCCACGCTCCCCCGGCGCTCCCCCGGCGCGCACAAGCGCTCCGCGGGAACCGTGCTTCTCGTCGCCGGCTCGCGCGCGATGCCCGGCGCCGCCGCGCTCGTCGCCGCGGGGGCGGTCCGCGGGGGCGCGGGGCTCACGACGCTCGCCGCGCCCGAGGCCGTCTGCCGGATCGCGATCTCCCGCGTGCCCGAGCTGACGACGGTGCCGATCCCCGAGAGCGAGGAGGGGACCCTAGACGAGAAGGCGGTCGATGCGATCCTGGAGCGCGCCGGCTCCTGCGACGCGCTCGTGATCGGCCCCGGCCTCTCGATTCACCCGGCCGCTCTCGAGGCGGTTCGGTTGCTCCTCGCCGCCGCGCCGATCCCGCTCGTGGCTGATGCCGACGCGCTCACCGCGCTCGCCGCCGCGCCGGAGATCGCGCGCGGGCGCGCCGCGTGCACCGTCCTCACGCCGCACGCCGGCGAGCTGTCCCGCCTCGTGGGGCGCCCGGCCGGGACCCTCGACTCCGACCGCCTGCGCGCGGCGCGCGCCGCGGCCGCCGATCTCGGGGCGATCGTGCTCTTCAAGGGGCCGGGCACGGTCGTGTGCGACGCGCGCGGCGAGGTGTTTGTGAACCCGACCGGGGGCGAGGCGCTCGCCCAGGGCGGGACGGGGGACGTGCTCGCGGGGCTCCTCGGCGCGCTCTGCGCCCAGCGGGCCCGCGCAGGCGGGCGGGTCGACGCCCGGCTCGTCGCGGCAGGGGCCTGGATCCACGGGGCCGCCGGCGACCGCGCGGCGGCCCGCGTCGGCCTGGCGAGTGCCGGACTGCTCCCCGCGCTCATCGCCGAGGTCGTCCACGAGGTGGCGCCGTGAGTTCGGCGCGCTCGGACGGCGGCGCGGCGCGCCCGGCCTGGATCGAGACCGATCTCGGCGCGATCCGGCGAAACGTCGAGCGCATCCGCGCGCGCCTCTCCCCGGGAACCGGATACCTCGCGGTCGTGAAGGCGAACGCGTACGGACACGGCGACGTGCCGGTCGCGCGCGCGGCGATCGAAGCCGGCGCGTCCTGGCTCGGCGTCGCCCTCGTCGACGAGGGGATTCGCCTGCGCGAGGCGGGGACCGACACCCCGGTACTGCTCCTTCACGAGCCGCCGCCGGAGCGTGCGGACGACGTGCTCGCCCACGACCTCACGCCGTCGGTTTTCACCGAGGCCGGCGTGGCCGCGCTCGGAGCGGCCGCCGAGCGCGCCGGGCGCGCCACGGGCGTCCATCTCAAGGTGGACACGGGCCTGAACCGGCTCGGCTGCCCGCCCTGGATGCTCGATTCGCTTGCCGCCGCGCTCGGGAAGGAACCGCGTTTGGATGTCGAGGCCGTCTTCAGCCACTTCGCCTTCGCCGACGATCCCGGCAACCCTTTCATCGGCGAGCAGATGCGCCGCTTCGACGACGCGTGCGCGCGTCTGGAGCAACTCGGAGTGCGCCCGCGCGTACGGCACCTCGCGAACTCCGCGGCGACGCTCACCCGCCGGGACGCACATCTCGACCTCGTGCGCGTCGGAATCGCGACCTACGGGCTCGCGCCCGGGCCGGGTCTTGCCGGGATCGTCGAGCTGGAGCCGGCGCTGTCGCTGCACGCGCGCGTCGCCATGGTCAAGCGCGTGCCGGCTGGGGAGGGCATCTCCTACGGCCTGCGCTACAGGCTCCGGCGCCCCTCGACCGTGGCGACGATCCCGCTCGGCTACGCCGACGGGTGGTCGCGCGCGCTGTCCGGCAAGGCGCAGGTCCTGATCGGCGGGCGCCGCTACCCCGCGGTCGGAACGGTCTGCATGGATTCCTTTGTCGTGGATCTCGGGGAGGACGGCTGCGACGTGGGCGACGAGGCAGTGTTGATCGGGCGCCAGGGCGCCGAGCGCATCGGAGCCGAGGAACTCGCCGAAGCGATCGGCACGATCAACTACGAGATCGTGGCCGGGCTCTCGGCGCGGCTGCCGCGGATCGCCCATGGCTGAGCGCAGTGCGGGCGCGCCGGCGCGTCGGGGCCGGGTCACGCGGCGCGCCGGCGCCGTCGCCGGGATCCTCGGTGCGGGAGTCGGTGCCGCGATCGCCGCCGAGCGCTGGATGCGGAGGGAGCGGCTGCGCGTCGATCCGGATGCCGGCGAGCGCTTCGGGGATCTGCGCGGACGGCCGATCGGGCCCGTCACCTCCTTCGACGGGACCCGTCTTCACGTGGAGGAGGCGGGCGCCGGTCCGGTGACGATCGTGTTCGCGCACGGGTTCTCGCTCGATCTCACGACCTGGCACTACCAGATCCGGGACCTCGCTTCCTCGTTCCGGCTCGTCCTCTACGACCAGCGCGGGCACGGCCTGAGCGGCATGCCGCCCGGCGGGGACTTCAGCATCGAGGCGCTCGGGCGCGACCTGGAGGCGGTCCTGCGCGCGGCGTGCCCGGACGGCGGGGCGGTGGTCGCCGGGCATTCGATGGGCGGGATGAGCGCCCTGAAGCTCGCCGAGATCTCCCCGGATGCGATCGGCGGGCGCGTCGCGGCGCTCGCGCTCGTCGACACCACCGCGGCCGACGTCATGAACGGCATGCTCCCCGGGGCCGGGCGCCGCCTCGACGGCGCCGCGCAGGCGGTTCAGGAGGTCGCGGTCGGCGCGCTCGTCCGGCGGGGCCGCGTGGAGTGGCTGCGCCGCTCAACCGGCGACCTCGCCTACTACGCGATTCGTTTCATGGGCTTCGGGCCCAGGCCGTCGCCGGCCAAGGTCGCATTCGTCGAGCGGTTGCTCTCGGAGGCCCCGACCGAGGTCTGGGTGGAGCTGATGCGCCACCTGCTCGCCTTCGACGTCCGCCACGTCCTGAAGGCGATCCGGGTCCCGACTCTCGTCGTCGTCGGGAGCAGCGATCGCCTAACGCCCCCCGGGGCGGCGCGCCGGATCGCGCGCGCGATCCCCGGCGCGAAGCTCGCGGTGATCCCGGGCGCCGGGCACATGTCAATGCTCGAGCGCCCGAAGGAGTTCAACGCGCGCCTGGAGGCCTTCGTCGCGCGGGTGAGGAATTCAGACCGAACGCCGGAGAAGCCCAAGGCGGCGAGTTCATGAAGTGCTCACTGTTCGGTCGGGGGTGAGGATGGGCGTGCAGCGCCTCGATAGGGGTTACTCCCCAGCGGCTCGGATGATTGGTTGCGGTTGGCCGACGAGCTGCACTCGGAACGGGAGTTCCTTCCCGTCCACGCCATCGACCGAGACGACGAACCGGTAGCTACCAGCCTGTTCAAATGGCAGGTTGTTGATGTTGACCGCGAAAGGCACGATCTGTTCGTCGCCGGGGTTGATGGTTGGGGGCCGGCCCACATTGAACTCGCCACCGAGGCCTTGGATCTTCCCCTGCCCCATGGGGTTGTCCCCGATCGACAGTCGGATGCCGTCCGCATTCTCAAGACGGAGTTCGAACTTGTGCGGCTGATTCGTGGCCGTGTAGGGAACGCGAATGAGGATCCCGACGCCGATGCGGTCATGCCGTGTCGGAGTTCGCTGGGCGTTGATGATGTTCCACCCGAGTCCCTGCACGAAGAGCTTGCCCTCCGCGGCCACGACCGAATCCGCGAGAAAGGCGTCCACCTCAATTGTGCTGGTAACCATCTGGCCTCCCTTGGTCTTGCGTCATACAAGATGCTACGATATGGTCTGACCGTACGTCAAGCAGGAGCTCCGGATGTCAAACCATCATCCCGTTCACGGCGAGCAATGGTTCTATGACGAGCAGGACGAAAGGGAATTGGCAGCCCATGGAATTCGGATGGAGGAAGTTCAGCAGGTGTGGTCGAATGGTGCCGCATGGGCGACCAACAAGAAACACCGAGCCGGCGACTTCTACATGTTCGGGCTGACTGACGGCGGTCGGAGGCTCACTCTCGTGATCCGGTGGCACTCCACGCTCTTGGCGATCGAGCCGATGACCGGGTGGGATGCGACCGACGGGGAGGTTCGGAGATACTTCTGAGGAGTGGTTGCGATGAGGACGAATGGAGGCTGAATGGACCCCAGGAAGATGCGCGATGCCGAGCGGTACCAGGCGGGGAAGCACGACCTGGATCAGCACGGGGAAACGGTTGGCAAGGTTGGCCGTCGGCCGGCTCGCAGAAGGATGAACGCAATGGTTTCCATCAGGTTGACGCCGGAGGAGGAACGCCGACTTCGCGCGGCCGCGGACGGCAGAGGGCTTCCGCTGTCGGCGTTCATTCGGGAGGTTGCCTTGCGCGAGATCATCCCTGCGACACCGGTGGCGCGGTTGGAGGGCTCAAGAACCTCGACGGTACGTCGGACTCCCTTCGTCGGTGTTGGAGAGAACACGACGCTGAGTTCGGCGATCTAGCGCTTGCGGGGGTCGCGAGCGGGCGGAGAGAATACCTCCGACCGATCGGCGACGGGAGGAGCGTTGGGCGCCCTCGATGATGTTGCGCACCGGGCGAGTGGGTGCGAGAAGTGCCGCCTCGCCAAGGGGCGGACGAAGGTGGTGTTCGGCGCGGGGAACCCGAGCGCCGACCTGATGTTCGTCGGGGAGGCCCCCGGGTTCCATGAGGACCGTCAGGGGCTCCCCTTCGTCGGCGCGGCCGGCGCTCTGCTCACGAACCTGCTCGGAGGTATCGAGCTCACCCGGGAGCAGGTGTACATCGCGAACGTGCTCAAGTGCCGCCCCCCTGGGAACCGCGACCCGATGCCCGACGAGGTCGAGGCGTGCAGCCCCTACCTGGTGGAGCAGATCCGCCTGATCGATCCCCGGGTGATCTGCACGCTCGGCAACTTCGCGACCCAGCTCCTGCTCGGGCGCAAGGTCGGGATCTCGCGCGTTCGCGGGCAGCGCTTCGACGTGAGGGGGAGGATCCTCGTGCCGACGTTTCACCCGGCCGCGATCCTGCGCGGTGGCCGGCCCGGCGCCGGGATGGCCGAGATGGAGGAGGACTTCCGCATGCTCGCCAAGCTTCTCGGGGAGGCTGCGCCTGCGCCGCCCTCGGCCCCGGTCGAGGATCCTGAGCAACTCGGACTCTTCTCCTGACCCGGAGGCTGGAGATGGCCGCGGAGCAGATATGCGTCTCGCGGTCCCCCGAGGAGACCCAAGCGATCGCCGAGGCTCTCGCGCCGGCGCTCCTGCCCGGGGACATCGTCGCGCTGAGCGGCGATCTGGGCGCCGGCAAGACCGCGTTCGTGCAAGGGGCGGCGCGCGGGCTCGGGGTGAAGGAGCGGGTGACGAGCCCGACCTTCGTCATCGTGCGCGAGTACCAGGGGCGCGTGCCGGTGCTCCACGTGGACGTCTACCGGCTCGGGAACCTGCGCGAGCTGGTGGAACTCGGCTACGAGGAGTTCCTCGATCCCGCCTGGGTCGTGTTCATCGAGTGGGGCGATGCCGTCGACGCGCTCCTGCCCGACGAGTGGCTGGAGGTCGAGTTGCGCCGCGAGGGCGACGAGGAGCGCCGCGTTGTCTTCCGCGCGCACGGCCGGGAATGGGGGCGGCGCCTCGCCGGGGTGCGCGAGCGGACGGCCTCCTGGAAGGCGGCGGTGTAGGTGCTCGTCCTCGGGATCGAGACCTCCACGCCGGTCTCTTCGGTCGCCATCGGGAGCGAGCAGGGGCTGGTCGCGAGCATGCTCCTCGCGCGCGGAAGGGGGCACGCGGAGTTCGTCGTCCCCGCCGTGGGCGCGCTCTGCGAGCAGTCGGGAGTGGACCTCGGGTCGCTCGCGGGGGTGGCCGTCGGGCTCGGGCCGGGGCTCTTCACCGGGCTGCGCGTCGGGGTGGCTACCGCGAAGACGATCGCCCAGGCGCTCTCGCGGCCGATCATCGGGATCCCGAGCCTCGACCTGCTCGCCTTCGCGGTCAGGTACTCCCCGAGGTTGATCTGCGCGTGCGCCGACGCGAAGCGCGGCGAGGTGTTCGCCGCCTTCTACCGCCGCGCGCCGGGCGGCGTGCAGCGGGAGAGCGAGTACTCGGCCTGGGCGCCGGAGCGGCTCGCCGTGGAGGTCGCCGCGCGCGCCGAGGAGGTCCTGTTCGTCGGGAGCGGCGCGCTCCTGTACCGCGACCGGCTCGCCGGGGGCTGCTTCGAGATCGCCGCGGTGTCCGAGGCCTTTCCGCGCGCCGAGGCGCTCGTCGGGCTGGCGATGGCGCGCCTGGAGCGCGAGGAGTACGACTCCGCGCTCGACCTGGAGCCGCTGTACGTGCGCCGGGCCGACGCGGAGATCAACTGGGAGGAGCGCGGGGCGCTCATCCGCCGGCCGGAGCGCGTGAAGATCCCGGGGCGCGCGGTCGAGGGGAACGGCGGCCGCGCGCGCCGGCGCCGGAAGGGCGAGCGGTGAGGGCGCCGGCCGAGCCGCCCGAGACGCCGAGGACCGCCTCCGGCAGGCCGGCCCCGCTCGAGATCGAGGTCGCGCCGATGCGGCGCCGGCACGTGCGCGCGGTCCTCGCCATCGAGCAGCGGGTCTACCCGCGCCCGTGGAGCTCCGCGCTGTTCATGAGCGAGATCTCGCAGCGAAGGACCCGGATCTACCTGGTCGCCCAGGCCGAGCGGCAGGTGGTCGGGTACGGCGGCATGTCCGTTCAAGCCGACGAGGGCCACATCACCACCCTCGCCGTGGTGCCCGAGCACCAGCACCGGGGGATAGGCGCGCGCATCCTGTACGAGCTGGCGGCGGCGGCGGGGGCGCGCGGCACCAGATCGCTCACTTTGGAGGTCCGGGTGGCCAATTGGCCGGCACAGCGCTTGTACGCGTGGTTCGGGTTCCGGCCGGTCGGGATCCGCCGCAACTACTACGCGGAGACCGGCGAGGACGCGCTGATCATGTGGGTGGACGACCTTCAGGGCGAGGAAGCCGCGGCGCGCCTCTCGCGCATCCACCGCTCGGTCGAGTTGCGAGGCCGCCGCGGATGATCGTCCTCGGGATCGAGACCTCCTGCGACGAGACCGGCGTCGCCGTCGTGGAGGACGGCCGCATCCGCTCGAGCCTGATCGGCCAGCAGATCGAGCTGCACGCGCGCTACGGCGGCGTCGTCCCGGAGCTTGCGAGCCGCGCGCACCTGCGCACGCTGAACCCGGCGATCGGGCAGGCGCTCGACCATGCGGGTGTTTCCGCGCGCGAGCTGGACGCGATCGCGGTCACCGTCGGCCCGGGGTTTATCGGCTCGCTCCTCGTCGGCGTGTCGGCGGCGAAGGCGCTTGCGCTGGTCTTCGGCATCCCGCTCATCGGAGTGAATCACCTCGAAGGGCACGTCGAGGCGGCCTTTCTCGACCGTCCGGGACTGGAGCCGCCGCTCGTCGGGCTGATCGTCTCCGGCGGCCACACGATGATCGTGTGGCTTCCCGAGCACGGGCGGTTCGAGATCCTCGGCGCGACCATCGACGACGCGGCGGGAGAGGCCTTCGACAAGATCGCGCGGTTCGTGGGGCTCGGCTACCCCGGCGGGCCGGAGATCGACCGCCTCGCGCGCGACGGCAACCCGGCGGCACACCGATTCCCCCGCGCGCTCATGGCCGAACCCTCCTACGACTTCTCGCTCTCGGGACTGAAGACGGCGGTGATCCGCTGGGTTCGTGAGCGCCGGGCGCGGGGCGAGGAGTTCGATCTCCCCGACTTCGCCGCGTCGTTCCAGGAGGCGATCGTCGAGGTGCAGGTCGCAAAGACGCTCCGGGCGGCGGAGGAGAAGGGAGCCTCGTCCGTCGTGGTGGCCGGTGGGGTCGCGGCCAACTCCCGGCTGCGCGCGCTCATGCTCGAAGAGGGGGGGCGGCGCGGCCTCGATGTCGTGATCCCGCCGGTCGAGTTGTGCACCGACAACGGGGCGATGATCGCCGCCGCCGGGATCCGCCGGCTCGCGCGCGGGGAGCGGACCCCGCTCGACGCCGGGCCGGACCCGAACCTCGCCCTCGCCTGAGTTCGGCCTCGCCGGAGCGGTCCAGTTGACTGCCTCGACGGGCACTGGCTATAGTCCTTTGGCACTCAGTGGGGTGGAGTGCCAAGCGTCGATCAGGAGGGGGATGCAGCATGGCGTTCAACCTCGAGCCGCTCGAGGACCGCGTGGCCGTCCGACCGCTGGAGGATGGAATCCAGAAGACGCCCACCGGCATCATCATTCCGGACACGGCGAAGGAGAAGCCCCAGGAGGGCGAGGTCATGGCGGTGGGTCCGGGTCGCTTCGAGGATGGCAAGCGCATCCCGATGGACGTCAAGGCCGGCGACCGCGTCATCTACTCGAAGTACGGCGGCACGGAGGTCAAGGTCGACGGGGAGGAGTACCTGATCCTGTCCGCGCGCGACCTGCTCGCCGTGGTGAAGGGCGGCAAGAAGAAGTAGCCGTTCGCGAGGCGTTGCGGGGCGGCCTTCGGGTCGCCTCGCTCGTTTCTGCGGCCGTCCGCGCGCTCGGCTACCCTTAGATCCGACGCGAACGGGAGGGCTCAGGAATGGCAGAGGTCGAGATCGGGATAGGGAAGTCCGGAAGGCGCGCGTACTCGTTCGACGACATCTCCATCGTGCCGTCGAGGCGCACGCGGGATCGCGACGACGTCGACGTCTCCTGGGAGATCGACGCGTTCCGGTTCGACCTGCCCTTGATGGCCTCGGCCATGGACGCGGTCGTGTCCCCGGCGATGGCGATCGGGATCGGCAGACTCGGCGGGCTCGCCGTGCTGAACCTCGAGGGCCTGTGGACCCGCTACGGCGACCCGGAGCCGGTCTACGAGGAGATCGCCGCCCTCGCCGATGATCGCGCGACGTCCCGGATGCAGCAGGTGTACGCCGAGCCGATCAAGGAAGACCTGATCTTCAAGCGGATCCGGGAGATCAAGGACGCCGGCGTGGTCGCCGCCGCTTCGCTCACCCCGCAGCGGGTGGAGAGGTTTCACAAGATCGTGCTCGACGCCGAGCTGGACCTGCTCGTCATCCAGGGGACCGTCGTCTCCGCCGAGCACGTCTCCACGCGCAGCGAGCCGCTCAACCTCAAGCGTTTCATCGCGACCTACGACCTCCCGGTGGTCGTCGGGGGGTGCGCTTCGTACGAGACCGCGCTCCACCTTATGCGCACGGGCGCCGTCGGCGTGCTCGTCGGGGTTGGACCCGGCGCCGCCTGCACCACGCGCGGCGTGCTCGGGATCGGCGTCCCCCAGGCGACGGCGATCGCCGATGCGGCCGGCGCGCGGATGCGGCATTTGCAGGAGACCGGGCGCTACGTGCAGGTGATCGCCGACGGCGGCATGCGGACCGGCGGCGACGTCGCCAAGGCCATCGCGTGCGGAGCCGACTCGGTGATGATCGGATCGCCGCTCACTCGGGCCGCCGAGGCCCCGGGGCGCGGGTATCACTGGGGGATGGCCACCTTCCACCCGGACCTCCCGCGGGGGACGAGGGTCAAGACGTCGGTGGCCGGCACGCTCCAGGAGATCCTCCTCGGGCCTGCGCCGGTGAACGACGGAACCATGAACCTGT
Source organism: Acidobacteriota bacterium (assembly GCA_016208485.1). GTDB lineage: Bacteria > Actinomycetota > AC-67 > AC-67 > AC-67 > JACQXY01. The sequence continues at coordinate 14,275 of JACQXY010000055.1, forward strand.
TCGGAGCTCTCCGGGAGTCCATGGCGACCTGCGGTTACCAGAACATCCGCGAGTTCCAGCGGGTCGAGGTAGCGGTCGCGCCCTCCTTCCTCTCCGAAGGCAAGGGCTACCAGCGCGCCCAGCGCGTCGGAATGGGATAGGCGGCCCGATCCGCGTTCCATAGCCCGATGTGACTACGGCGGCACCGCCCGTTGGGCTCTCCAGTGCCGGGCCACTCCGACCGACACATTCCTTGGCGAGAGCGACGGAGGGACCGTGAGCGACGTGGTTTCCAAGATTCTGCTGGCGGAGGACGATGACACCATCTCCCGCCTCGTCTCGACCCTACTCACCGCCGAAGGCCACCAAGTCCTCTCCGTCGCCGACGGAAGCTCCGCCACTTCGGCGCTCGGCTCTTTCAACCCCGATCTGGTGATCCTGGACATCATGATGCCGGGCAAGGACGGTTTCGCGGTGCTCGAGGACATGCGCTCCGCCGATGCGACTAAGGCCGTTCCGGTCATCATGCTCACCGCGCGCGACGACACCGATTCCACCTGGAACGGCTGGCGGCGCGGCTGCGACTACTACATGACCAAGCCCTTCGACCCCGACGTGCTCTGCGCCACCGTCTCCCGCCTGCTCGCGTCCTCGGAGGTGGCCTCATGACCGCTGCGCTCCCCTGCCCTCGGAGGGTGCGTCTCGCCGCTCTGTCGGTCGCCGCTCTGCTCGTCCTCTCGACCGCTCCCGCCGCCGCCGGCCGTTTCGTCTCCGTCATCGTCATGGGGTGGAGCGCTCCCGCCTCCGCCACCGACGTTCGTGGCGCCGGCGGGTTCGTGGACGCCTCGCTGCCGGTCCTCGACGGCGTGCTCGCCCACGTTCCCGAGTCCGCGGTCGCGGGTCTCTCCCGCCGGGCCGTCGTTGTGCGCGACCGCACCGTTCGCATGCAGGGATCGTCCTACGGGGACGGTCTCGTCTCGGCCTATCCACCCGAGGTCGGCGCGCCGGCGCTGTGGCGCGACGGCGAGGCCGGCAAGAAAGTGACCGTCGCCCTGGTCGACACCGGCGTCGCCGACGTCCCGGATCTGGGGGGGCGCGTGATCGCGCGGGCCGACCTCACCTCCGAGCAGAACGGGCAGGACTCCTTCGGTCACGGCACCTTCATGGCCGGCCTCATCGCCGGGAACGGCGCGTCCTCCGGGGGGCGCTACGTCGGCGTCGCGCCCGAGGCGAAGCTGATGTCGGTCAAGGTTGCCGGCGGCGACGGCATCACGACCCTCGGCCAGGTCCTGGTCGGAGTGCAGGTCGTGGATTCCTCGGCCAAGCGCTTCGACGTCGGCGTCATGCTCCTCGCCCTGGACTCCGGCTCGCCGCTGCCCCCGGAGCTTGACCCCTTGTCGCGGGCTCTCCGCCGGGTGTGGTCGCACGGGGTCACGGTGGTCGTCCCGGCAGGCAACTCAGGACCTGAGCTCGGCAGCGTCTCGGCGCCGGGAGAGGATCCGGTCTTGCTCACCGCCGGCTCGGTGAACGACCTCGGGACACCTCAGGTCCTGGACGACTCGGTCTCCGAATTCAGCGGGCGGGGCCCGACGCGCTGGGGCGGCGAGAAGCCCGACGTGGCGGCCCCCGGTGAGCACCTGGTGTCGCTGCGGGCGCCGGGAAGCACGATCGACCGCGAGAACCCCGCGGCGGTAGTCGAGGGCTCCTACTTCAAGGGCACCGGGACGAGCATGTCGGCAGCGGTGACCGCCGGCGCGGCGGCCCTGCTGCTCGGCCGGCGTGGTGAGATGGATCCGGACCAGGTGAAGGCCGTTCTCATGGGGAGCGCCAACCCGATCCCGGCCGGGGACGCCGACACGGTCGGCGCCGGCATCGTGAACGCCGCCGACGCGGCCGCCCTCGATGCCCCCGAGGACCTCCCGCAGGTTCCCGACGAGGGCGACGGCGAATCGGGGGACGGCCCGGGCAAGTCGGCCTGGACGAAGGACGGGCGGGGCGGATACAGCCTTGACGCTCGCCAGTGGGCCGGCAACATCGATGAGGCCGCGCGCCAGTGGGCCGCCCGGCAGTGGGCCGACGAGGACTTCTCCGCGCGCCAGTGGGCCGCGCGCCAGTGGGCCGCGCGCCAGTGGGCCGCGCGCCAGTGGGCCGCGCGCCAGGCCAGGCAGTGGAGCTTCGAGGAGTGGGCCGCGAGGCAGTGGTCGGCTCGCCAGTGGTCCTCGGTGGAGTGGGTGGCCCGCCAGTGGTCGGCGAGGCAGTGGTCCGCCAGGCAGTGGTCGGCGCGCCAGTGGTCCGCCAGCGCGTTTGGATAGAAGGTGGCCCCGGGACGACCGCGTGATCGCACGCCCCTCCTAATCACTTCGGTGACCCTCGGAGGGGCTGCGGCGCTTCTCGGCGCTTTTCTCGCCTATCCTCCCGAGATCGGGCCCGGCGTCCTTCGCCGGGCCCTCGTGCTGGTCGCCATCACCACCGCCTCCGAGTTGATCGCGATCCGGCTGACCCACGGCTCGGAGTCCGAGCTGATCACCCTGTTCGAGATGGGGCTCGTCGCCGACCTGGTCCTGCTGCCGCCGGCGCTCGGCCCTGCCGTCGCCGTGGCCGGGCTCGCGCTCGCTCTCGCTCTTCAGCGCCGGACCCCGGTGAAGGCGATCTACAACATCGGTCAGTACGCGCTCGCCGCGGTCGCGGCCGCCGCGGTCTACCACGGGATCGGCGGGGGCCAGTTCGAGGAGGCGCGCGGCGTTGTGGGTCTTGTGATCGGGAGCGCGCTCTTCGCCGGGATGAACCTGCTCACGATCTCGGCGATCCTGTCGGCCACCGAGGGTCGCCGGCTCCTGCGGGTGCTCGCCCAGGAGCGCGGGCTCTCGGTCGCGATCGGGCTCGGCAACTCCGCCGTCGGCATCGTCGCCGTCGCTCTCTACCAGACTCGTCCCGTCCTCGTGCCGGCGGTCCTCGCGCCGGCTCTCGCCCTGCACCTCGCGTTCCGGGGCTGGGTGCGGCAGAAGGAGCTGTCCCGGCGCATGGAGGAGGAGAAGATCAAGCTCGAGCGGGTTGTCGAGCATTCGAGCGAGGGGATTGTGCTGGCGACCGGCGACGGCGCGGTGCTCGTTTGGAGCCCCTCCATGGAGCGGATGACCGGGGTCTCCTCCGCGGAGGCCGCGGGGAAGGCGCTGCCGTTCCTGCTCCGGGGCCGGGGGAGCTTCGGGGAGCCGGTTCAGGTCCGGGTCTCGACCGAGCCGGAGCCGTTCGAGCTGGAGGTGGTCACCGCGTCGGGAGAGAGCCGGTGGCTCCGCGTGCAGCACGGGCCCGCCTCCGGACCCGACGGGCGCCTGGCGTTCGACGTCGTCGTGGTGAACGACGTGACGCGCCAGCGCGAGATCGACCGCTTGAAGGACGACTTCGTGTCCATCGTCTCCCACGAGCTCAGGACGCCGCTCACCCCGATAAAGGGCTACGCGTCCCTGCTGCTGCGCCGCTCCGACGACATGCCGGCCGACCGCAAGCGCGAGGCGCTGGAGGCGATCGTGCAGCGCACCGACCACATGGCGCGCCTCGTCGAGGATCTCCTGCTCGTCTCCCAGATCGCGCGCGAGGGGGAGCGCCGCCTCCCCGAGGTCGGCCGCCGCTCCTTCGACGTCGCCCAGGTCGCCGAGAAAGCCCTTCGCTCGTTCCGGCTGGGACACCCGCACCGCGACTTCCAGCTCGACGCCCCGGCCGCGCTCGCGGTCGCCGCCGACCCGATGCGCACCGAGCAGGTGCTCGCGCACCTGATCTCGAACGCGGTGAAGTTCTCCGAGGAGGGGGCGCCGGTCGAGGTGCGCGTGTCGATGGAGGGCGTTCGCGTCCGGCTGGACGTGCGGGACGAGGGTCGCGGGATCCCCGCCGACCGCTTCGAGGAGATCTTCGAGAAGTTCAAGCGGCTCGAGGATCCGCTGAAGATGACCACCGGTGGGGCGGGGCTCGGGCTCTACATCGTGAGCAAGCTCACCCAGGCGATGGGAGGCGAGGTCGCGGTCGAGAGCGAGGTCGGGCGCGGCAGCACCTTCATGGTCTGGCTTCCGGCCGGCGAAGCGGCGGGCGGTGCCGAGATCACTCCGGGTCCACGAGCGCGAGAATCCTCGCGGTGACGTCGTCGATCACGCCGGCAGGAGCGGAGCAGAGCCGCGTCGCGGAACGCACGCGCCAGTCGAGGCTCTTGATCTGGTCGCTGAGTACCGCCCCCGTCGCCTTCGATCCCTTCGGGATCTCGACTTCGAACGGATACCCCTTGATGTTCGACGTGATGGGGCAGAACAGCGCGAGGCCGACCTTGCGGTTGTAGGACTTCGGTGAGATGACGAGAGCCGGCCGGCGTCCGCCCTGCTCATGTCCCGCCTGCGGATCGAAGCGCAGCCAAACAACATCGCCGCGGTCGGGTGTGTACTCGGCCACTACCAGGCCTCCCGCCCGACAGGAGCGCCGGTCTCAACCGCGTCGTGGAGGTTTTTCACGCTGATCGCCCGAACCAGTGAGGCAAGGTCGCACTTGTGACGGCGCAGAGGGCGCACGAGGATCTCGCCGTTTTCCATTGCGATATCGACCGTTGAGCCTGCTTCGACGTGAGCTTCGGCGGCGAACGACTTGGGGATCCGAAGTCCGAGACTGTTGCCCCATCTCTGGATCTTTGTCTCCACCGCGCCCTCCCGAGATCCTGAGGCATGGATATACATTGAGTATACAGACCGGCAGGGGTCCCCGTCCACCCCATGGGCATTCCCATTGGCCTTGGCAACAAGGTCGCGCCGCGGCGCCCGAGGGGGTGGCCCGGTGATCTCATCGCGCCGAGGTACCATACGGGCATGCCTATGTACGAGTACCGCTGCCGGGAGTGCGACGCCCGCTTCGAGCGCCTGAGCGCCGCGGGCGAAGCGGACGGGGCCGCTTGCCCGAGCTGCGGCTCCGCCCCGGCGCGCCGCCTGCTCTCGGTCATCGGCGGGCTGACCGGCCGGGCCCGCCCGCCGGCCCCTCCGTGCGCGCGCGGGGAGTGCGGGCCGAGCGAGTGCGCGCGCGGCGCCTGCGAGGCCGGCTTCTGATCGCGGGCCCGGCGCGCCTCCGCTAGACTTTCGACCCAAGGTGGATTCCCCCAGCTTCGACACCGTCCTCGTCATCGATTTCGGCGCGCAGTACGCGCAGCTCATCGCCCGCCGGGTGCGCGAGTGCAAGGTCTACTCCGAGATCGTCCCCCACGACGCGCCGGTCGCCGAGATCCGCCGGCGCCGCCCGAAGGGCCTGATCCTCTCCGGAGGCCCCGCGAGCGTGTACGCGCCGGGCGCGCCGGCCGTGAACCCCGAGCTGTTCGAGCTCGGGCTGCCGGTGCTCGGCATCTGCTACGGCCAGCAGGCGATGGCCCAGGCGCTCGGCGGCGAGGTCGCGCGCACCGGCGCGCGCGAGTACGGCAAGACGACCCTGCGCGCGACGGCACCGAGCGTCCTCTTCCGCGGCACTCCGGCCGAGCAGACCGTTTGGATGAGCCACTCCGACGCGGTCGTGCGCCCTCCGGAGGGGTTTCGGGTCACCGGCGAGTCGGACTCCTGCCCGGCCGCGGCGTTCGAGTCCCCCGAGCGCGGGCTCTACGGCGTGCAGTTCCACCCAGAGGTCGCCCACACGCCGCACGGCATCGAGATCCTGAAGAGCTTCCTCTACGAGGTCTGCGACGCGCGCCCGACCTGGACGCGGGTGTCGATCATCGAGGAGGCGGTGCGCGAGGTTCGCGCGCGCGTCGGCGGCGAGCGGATCATCTGCGGCCTGTCGGGAGGCGTGGACTCGGCCGTGGCCGCGGTCTTGGTGCACAAGGCGACCCCGGGCCAGCTCACCTGCGTGTTCGTCGACCACGGGCTCTTGCGCGCCGGCGAGGCCGAGCAGGTCGAGGAGACATTCCGCCGGAACTTCAAGATCAACCTCATCCACGTGAAGGCGCGCGACCGGTTCCTCGCCAAGCTCGCCGGGGTCACCGACCCCGAGCGCAAGCGCCGGGCGATCGGCGAGGAGTTCATCCGCGTCTTCGAGGAGGTCGCCAAGACCGAACTCGCCGGCGTCGGCTTCCTCGTCCAGGGGACCCTCTACCCGGACATCATCGAGTCGGGCACGCGCGACGCGGCTCGGATCAAGAGCCACCACAACGTCGGGGGGCTCCCCGAGGATATGCGCTTCGAGCTGATCGAGCCGCTCCGCAACCTCTTCAAGGACGAGGTGCGCGCGATCGGCGAGGAACTCGGCATCCCCGACGAGATCGTCTGGCGCCAGCCGTTCCCCGGCCCCGGGCTCGCGATCCGGATCATCGGCGATGTCACCGCCGAGCGACTGGAGATCCTTCGCCGGGCCGACGAGATCGTGCTCGAGGAGATCCGCCGGGCCGGCCTCTACCGCGAGCTGTGGCAGTCGTTTGCGATCCTGCCCAGCGTGCGCACGGTCGGGGTGATGGGGGACGATCGCACATACGCGCACCCGATCGTGCTGCGCGCGGTCAACAGCGAGGACGCGATGACCGCGGACTGGGCGCGCCTGCCCTACGAGGTGCTCGAGCGGATCGCCTCGCGCGTCGTCGGCGAGGTCCCCGGCGTCAACCGCGTCGCCTACGACGTGACCTCGAAGCCCCCGGGCACGATCGAGTGGGAGTAGCGCGGCTCACCGGCCGATCGCGCGGTACACCCGAACATAGGGGATTCGGTTGATCGTGAGCGTCCAGAACGGCCTTCGGCGTTCGTAGCGGCGCCACTCGGCCTCGAAGCGCCCCGTCTGCACGCTCGAGACGTAGAAGAGCACGTAGTCCGGCGTCGAGCCGGGGGCTCCGAGCCGGACGGTGCGGCCCCGGAAGAAGTCCTCGAACTGGGTTACTCGCGTGGTGGCGACGGTCAGGCGCTCGGCCCCGGGCAGCGCGTTCAGCCGCTCGGCGGCCGCGTCCAGGCCCTCCCCCCAGCCGACGACCATCACGCCCCGAGCGCTCACCGGGCCCCCGGCGAGCCAGTTGAAGTGCGCGAGCGGCCAGGGGATGAGCGCGAGCGCGGGGCCGCCGTGCAGGGCGAGCGCCAGCGCGATCGCCGGCACCGCCCGGCGCGACGGGCGAACCGCGCCGAGCGCGCGCGCGAGCGCGACTGCGACGGCGAGATCGACCGCGACGAACGACGGCAGGATGTAGCGATCGCCCTTCTTCGCTCCGATGGTCATGAGCGCCGCGAACCCGAGCGCGAACGAGAGGAAGGCGACCGCGCGCCGCGCCCCCGCATCGCGCTCTCGCCGCCGGATCGCCCAGACGATCGTTGCGGCGGCGGCCGGCAGCGTCAGGATCGAGGATCGCCATGCGAAGACCACCGGGTAGAAGAGCGCCCCGGGGTTTCCGACCCGCCGCCCGAGGAAGAACCCACCCGAGTGGCTGTCGGCCACGGCCGCGCCGCCGCCACCCGCCATGAGCGCGATCGCGTGCCACGGCCGGACCCACAGGACCGGCCAGGCGGCGAAGGCCACGGCCGCGGCGGCGCCGAGCCACACCGCGAGCGGGCGCGCGAGGCCGCGACCGGATCGCTTCAGCACCACGACCGCGGCAATCATCAGGAATATCGCAGGCTGCTTCGTCAGGGCGGCGAGCCCCGCGAGAGCACCGGACAGCGCGACGAACCTCCGACTGCCCCCCGCACCCCGCAGGAGCGCGAGGAAGCTCGCAGCCATGAGCAGGGCGAGCAAGCCGTCCAGATGCACGACGCGGCCGTGCGCCAGCAGGAAGGGGTCCAGCGCAAGGAGAAGAGCGCCGAGCATGGCGGCGCCCGTGCCGATCACGGCGCGCGCAAGCCCCCAGATCGCGAGGATGAGCAGCGTCCCGGCGACGGCGAGTCCGAGCCGCGCGCGGGCATACCGTTGTCGAAGCGGCGCTCCCGGCGGAAGGGTGCGCTGGGCGAAGCCCGCGATCCACATCGTGGTCACGCCCGGGTGGCCGGTCTCGATCGCGTCGGCGAAGCGGGCATCGGACACGGCCGCGGCGAAGCGGGCCGAGCGCTCGAGCCAGAGCTTCTCGTCGATGGTGAGCGCGCGGTCGAGAGCGACCAGGCGGGGGGCAAGGGTCGCCGCGGCGATGGCCGCCGTTGTGGCGAGCAGTCCCAGAGCGCGGGCGGCCTTCACGGCGGCGGCCATCCTACGCGGTAGCCGCCCGGACCCCGGGGATCGCCGAGGCTCCAGGGCCGCGACCGTAGGGCCCTGTGACCCCCTCGGTGAGGGTCAACTGCCCTGCCGGCTGCCGCTCTCGCCGATTGATAGGCAGATGTCCGGGTTGACGCCCTAGGGTCCGGCGGGTAAGGTCCGCGTGGACAAAGGGGATCAAAAGGAGACAAAGCCCAGTAGGAAAGTCTCCTTTAGTCTCCTTGTGGCGACCGAACGGAGGCCTGTGCGCACTTTGGGCGGACCGAGTGGCGCGTTTCGGACTGGGGTTCGCGAGAGGGAAGCGAGGTGATTGAGGGATGAGCAAGAAGGTGGGCATCGCGCTGCTGGCGCTCGCCGCGCTGGCAGTGACCGGGATTGTGGCGAGCGTCCCGAGCGCGGGCACGGCGGATGAGCCCCCGCCCACTTATGTGGGCTCGGAAGCTTGCGGGACCTGTCACAAGGCCCAGTACACGACGTTCCAGGACACCGGGCACCCATGGAAGTTGCAGACGCCCGCGGAGGCGCAGGCGCACGGACTGCCGGTCCCGAGCGGCTACACTTGGAACGACATCTACCTGGTGATCGGAGGCTTCCGCTGGAAGTCCCGCTACATCGGCCAGGATGGCTACATCATCACCAAGACGCAGGACGCGGACGGCAACTGGATCGGCGGCAAGAACCAGTACAACCTCGCGACGAAGCGATGGGTCGACTACAGCGCCGGGCAAACGAAGCAGTACAGCTGCGGGAAGTGCCACACAACGGGCTACAGCACGACGGGCAACCAGGACGGCAAGCCGGGAATCGTGGGCACGTGGGCGCTGAAGGGCGTCCAGTGCGAGCGGTGCCATGGTCCGGGGAGCAACCACGTGAGCGACCCGCTCAACGTGAAGCCGGTCGTGGACCGCTCGAGTGAGCTGTGCGGGACGTGCCACTCCCGTGGGAATGACATGTCGAAGCTGCCCGCGAAGAACGGGTACATCGAGCACCACGAGCAGTACCAGGAGATCCTCCGGAGCGCCAAGACGACCTCGGCGGGTATGACCTGCGTGAGCTGCCACAATCCGCACGTGACGAGCACGAGCCCCGTGGGCACGAAGCCGTGCGCTCTCTGCCACACGGACAAGGTGGTGCAGCAAGCGAAGACGACGCACTTCCTGAACGGCGTGACGTGCGCGAGCTGCCACCTGGCCCCCGCCGGGAAGTCGGCCGAGGCAGTCGCCAATAGGGGCGACGTCAAGACCCACCTGTTCCGGATCAACACGGACCCGAGCTTCTACACGGCTCCGTCCGGAAGCACGGAGGCAGGCAACGCGCTCGACGTTGGCTTCGCTTGCCTTGGCTGCCACTCGGCCAAGGACCGGAACTGGGCGAGCGAGAACGCAACCGGCTACCACGCGGAGTGATCCGAAGCTCGTGAGGTGGCCCAGGCCCGCGCGGCGGGCCAGGATTCGAGTCGCTCCGGCGGCGGAGGCGAAAGCCCCGCCGCCGGAGAGCCCCCTTTCCCCGAATGCGGCCCCCGCCTCAGCCGCTGGGGGAGGCTCTCATGAGGAGAGGTCAATTGCGCCTGACGCGCGCCGGCATCCTGTACAACGGGGCCGACGTCGGCGGTGAAGCCTCGGTCGAGAAGGATCGCGCGCGCTCCCGGGGGGTAATGGTCGCCTGCGGGCTCATGCACGCGTGAATTGCGAATTCACTCGTGAATCAGCGCCGGGAGGAGCACTTGGGGGAGTCACCCCGCCCGGCGCCCGGCGCGGCCGCCCGGCATAATGGACCCAAGTGGCTCCGACCTCCGATCTCCTCGCCGGCCTGAACCCTCCGCAGCGCGACGCGGTGCTGCACTCAGGCGGGCCTCTCCTCGTCGTCGCCGGGGCCGGGAGCGGCAAGACCCGGGTCCTCACCCACCGGATCGCGCACTTGATCCGGGGACGCAACGTGTCGCCCTACGCGGTCCTCGCGATCACGTTCACCAACAAGGCTGCCGGGGAGATGCGCGAACGGGTCGGCCAGCTCGTCGGGGAGCGGCTCGGCCTGGCGATGTGGGTGACGACCTTCCACTCGGCCTGCGCGCGGATCCTCCGGAAGGAAGGGACCCGGCTCGGCTACTCGAGCGGCTTCTCGATCTACGACGACGGCGACGCCGAGCGCCTGCTCGGGTTCTGCCTGAAGGAGCTGGAGCTTGACCCGAAGCGCTTCCCGCCCCGCCAGGTCCGGGGCGCGATCGGACGGGCGAAGGATGAGCTGGTGGACGAGGACGCCTTCGCCGCGCGCGCCGGGAACTGGTTCGAGGAGCAGGTGGCGGCCGCGTACTCGGCCTACCAGCGGCGGCTGCGCGCGGCGAACGCGATGGACTTCGACGACCTCATCCTGAACGTCGTCCACCTCTTCCGGCTCCACGACGGTGTGCTCGAGGCCCACCGCGACCGGTTCCGCCACCTGCTCGTGGACGAGTTCCAGGACACCAACCAGGCGCAGTTCGAGCTGGTGAAGCTGCTCGCCTCTCGCGACCGGAACGTCTGCGTGGTGGGCGACGCCGACCAGTCCGTCTACGCCTTCCGGGGGGCGGATTTCCGGAACGTGCTCCGCTTCGAGGAGGTATTCCCCGACGCGCGCGTACTAGTGCTCGAGCAGAACTACCGCTCCACCCAGACGATCCTGTCGGCGGCCAATGCCGTGATCGAGCACAACCGAATGCGCAAGCCGAAGAGCCTGTGGACCGACGCGGGGCACGGTGAGCGGATCACGAGCTACCAGGCCGAGAACGAGCACGAGGAGGCGGTCTTCGTCGCGCGCGAGATCGAGCGTCTGCGCGAGGAAGAGGGGTTCGCCTACGGCGACGTCGCGGTCTTCTACCGGACGAACGCCCAGTCGCGTGTGCTGGAGGAGGCGTTCACCCGGCTCGCGGTGCCGTACCGCGTCGTCGGGTCGCTCAGGTTCTATGAGCGCCGTGAGATCAAAGACGCGCTCGCGTACCTGCGCCTGGCGAGCAACCCCGCCGACGAAGTATCGCTCAAGCGGATCGTGAACGTCCCGAAGCGCGGGATCGGGGATCAGACCGTGCGGACGCTCGGCGCTCTGGCGGCGCGCGAGGCCGTCACGCTCCTCGCGGCGTGCGAGCGCGTCGAGGAGGCCGGGCTCGGGCCCCGCGCGCGTTCGGCGGTCGCCGAGTTCGCCGCCCTCGTGCGCCGGCTCCGGGAGATGATCGAGGATGGCGCCGCGCCCGGGTCGGTGCTGGAGGCAGTCCTCGAGGGTTCCGGAATGCTCGCCGAGCTGGAGGCGGAGCGCCAGGTCGAGGCGCTCGGGCGCGCGGAGAACCTTCGCGAGCTGGTGGGGGTCGCGCGCGAGTTCGCCGAGGACGATCCCGAAGGTGGGGTGACGGGATTCCTCGAGCGGGTGTCGCTCGTGAGCGATGCCGACGAGGCGACGCTCGAGGAGGGCGCCGTCACCGCGATGACCTTGCACATCGCGAAGGGCCTCGAGTTCCCGGTCGTGTTCACGACCGGGCTGGAGGAAGGGGTCTTCCCGCACGTCCGCTCGCTCACCGAGCCGGACCAGCTCGAGGAGGAGCGGCGCCTGTGCTACGTCGGGATCACGCGCGCCAAGCGGCGGCTCTACCTCACCCACGCCTGGTCCCGGAGCCTCTGGGGCCGCACGGGGTATAACCCACCATCCCGGTTCCTCGAGGAGATCCCCGAGTCGCTCGTATTCTCCGCGGGAGAGGAGGAGGAGCCCGATGGAGGGTCTTGCGAGGAGGAGCCGCGGCTCCGGAGGATCTGAGCCGGCTCCGGTACAGTTTGGGCCGTGATCGCGGAGGGGACGGTCGCCGTGCGGCTGCTCGTGGCGGCCGCGCTCGGGGGACTCGTCGGCATCGAGCGGGAGCTGAAGGAGCAGCCGGCCGGCCTGCGCACCCACATGCTCGTGTCGCTCGGTGCGTGCCTGTTCACGCTCGTCTCGGCGTACGGGTTCTCGGAGTTCCTCGCCCGGCCCTCGACGACGGCGGTGCGAGCCGACGTCACCCGGGTTGCCTCTCAGGTCGTCGTCGGGATCGGCTTCCTCGGGGGCGGCGCGATCCTGCGCCACGGGGCGTCGGTCCGGGGGCTCACGACCGCGGCGAGCCTCTGGGTCACGGCGGCCGTCGGCCTCGCCGTCGGCGCCGGCTTCTACACCGGCGCCGGGGTCGCGGCCGGCCTCGCGGTCGTCGCCCTTGCGGTGCTGAAGCCCATCGAGGGCCGGCTCGGGCGTGGGCGCCTGCCGCACGAGGAGCCGGACCCGCCGGACGGCGGCCGCGAGGGGTGACCGAATGGCACGCCTTCCGACCGGATCCGTGGACCGTTACCTCGAGGAGCTGTCGGAGCGCGGCGCGACCGACTTGTTGCTCACCGCCGGGGTCCCGCCCCTCGTCCGGGTCGACGGCGCGCTCGGCCCAATCGAGGGGGTGAAGCCCCTTCGGCCGGAGGACACCGAGCGGATCGTCCTCGCGCTGCTCACGGAGGACCTCGCGGAGGCCTTTCGCCGCACGAAGGACGTGGACTTCTCGTTCAACTGGAAAGGCCGCGCGCGGTTCCGGGCGAACGCGTTCGTGCAGCGCGGCTCAGTCGGGCTCTCGCTGCGGCTGATCCCATACGAGATCCCTTCCTTCGGGGATCTGGGCCTTCCAGCGATCGCGGAGACGTTCGTCCAGCTCCCACAAGGGCTCATCCTTGTCACCGGTCCGACCGGCGCCGGCAAGTCCACCACGCTCGCCTCGATGATCGACTACATCAACGAGCACCGCGCGTGCCACATCCTGACGATCGAGGACCCGATTGAGTACGTCCACCGTCACAGGCGCTCGGCGGTGAACCAGCGCGAGATCGGCGAGGACAGCGAGTCCTTCGAGCGGGCGCTGCGGGCCGCGCTGCGCGAGGATCCCGACGTGCTGCTCGTGGGTGAGATGCGGGATCTCGAGACGATCCAGGCGGCGATCACGATCGCCGAGACCGGCCACCTGGTGTTCGCGACCCTCCACACGAACGACGCGCCCCAGGCGCTCGACCGCATCGTGGACGTGTTCCCCGCCGAGCGCCAGCAGCAGATCCGTGTCCAGCTCGCGAACACCCTCGCCGGGATCGTCTACCAGGTGCTTCTCCCGAGGACCGAGGGAGGCCGGATTGCCGCCTTCGAAATCCTCGTCGCGACGAACGCGGTGCGCAACCTGATCAAGGAGGGGAAGACGCGCCAACTCCGCAACCAGATCATGACCGGCCAGAGAGAGGGGATGCAGACGCTCGAGATGGCGCTCTCCGACCTCGTGGCGCGCGGGATCGTGACCCACGAGGATGCGCTGACGCGCAGTCTTTACCCTGGGGAGATCCGTGTGACTCGGGGCCAGCGGTAGAGGACGGGACGGCCCCGTCCTCTACGCGGCTCGGTTTCAGGATCAGGTCGGGCAGTTCGACGCGTCCGTGCTGGTGGTGTCGTCGGTGAGGGTGCCCACCGTGCCATTGTTGTTGTGGACGGTGACCACGCCAGACGTGTCGGTCGTGATCCAGTAGCCGTTCGCGGCGGCCTCCGGCTCGGTGTCCGGCGGGGCCGACCGCAGGAAGTTCGCGGTCACGAGCGCGGCGACGTCCGCCTTGTACGAGCCGGACTGGGCCTTGCTCGCTTCCTGGGCGACCTCCACGCTCTTGAAGTCGCTCTTGCACGCCGCGTTGGCGCCCCGGCTCGTGATCCCGCCGACCGCGAAGACGACGACGGCGGCCAGAATGCCGAGGATGACGATCACGATCAACAGCTCGATGAGGGTGAATCCCCTCTCGTCCCTGCTTCCCTTGAGGCGCTGAAGCATGTCAGCCCCCTTTCCCCTCTGCCGCTCGCGCTCGCGTGCGGTTCCGGCCGGCCTCCTCTCGCTCTGGTGCCACCTCCTCCCGTCTTGCGCCCGCTAGCACGGCCCAGGAGTGCCCGCGGGGCGTACGCTCCACGAATCGACGACCACGACCTGCCCGGGGAACAGCCCCCCGAGATCGTTGAACCGGACGACGGCCTCCAGGCGCGGCGCCCCGCCCACGCACGCCGTGAAGCGCACGACCCGGTCCGCCCGCACTTCGTCCTCGAGCAGGCGCACCACCGGGTCGGTGAACCCGGCCGACGGCGTCACCGACGCTCGGAAGATCCGGCTGATCACCCCCCGCCGGAACACCTGCGTGGAGGCGTTCGTGAGCTCGATATCGATCGCGGCCGCCGGCGCGTAGACGGTGCCCTGCACGACGAGCGTCGCCTGCGCCCCTTCGGTCTCGATGAAGGCGCAGCCGTCCTCAGGGTACGGGCGCTGGACGACGCAGCCCGACTGCGCGCGGAAGGCCAGGGGCTGGTAGGTGACGTCGATCCTGATGCCGTCCAGGCGGGCCGTCGCGGTCTTGCCGGACTTGACCTCCGCGTCGTAGCGGACGCCGATCCCCGCGAGCGCCGATCCCGTGTTGCTCATGCCGGCCGCGAGCAGATCGAACGAGTCGGTGTGCATCGAGCCGGACACGCTGGGGGTGAGCGCCACCGGCGAGCCGGTCCCCGGGGTGACCGTCGCGGCGAGGGTCTCGACGTTGTCCGGATTCGGGCTCTCGCGGTGCGCGATCCTCAGGGTCGCGGAGGTGATCGTCGCGTCCGCCGGGACGGCCGGGAGGAAGGACTGCAGGGTGATGGACCCCGTCCGGTTCGAGTCGTCGAGCGCGGCGTCTGAGGTGAGGAGCCCGTCGATCAGCAGCGCGTTGATGGGACTTGTGAAGCGAACGACTCCCGCATACGCGGTCGGGACGAGCGCGGCGGGGATCGGGACGGACGAGCCGGTCGTCAGTCCGTAGATCGCGATCTGCTGGCTGAGCGAGGTCGGCTCGGGGCAGATCTCCATGCTGCCGGCCTCGAGCTCCAGGCGGCTGTCGCCCCCGAAGATGAACTGGACGCCGTGGGCGCGGGGGTAGTCGTCCTCGGTCTTGCATCCGCCGGGGATCGGGACGGCCGGGCGCGGAGGGACCGGCGACCAGTCCTTGGGCGTGCCGCCGACGATGCTCGCGCTCGCGTCCTCGATCTCCCACGTGTGCGAGCCCGGGTTCTGGAAATCGAAGTAGTAGACGCCGACGCCGTCCGGAGCCGGGTTGAACAGGTAGACGGCGCCCTCGCACGTCTCGAACAGGTTCTTCATCGCGCCGGCGTCGGTATAAGTCCCGGGCTGGAACTGCACGATCTGCTCCGCGCTACACGACGGGACCGCCTGGACCGGGGGCGGCCCCGTGGTCGCGGGGGTGTAGCCCGGGTCGGTGCCGTCGGCGGGGATCGCTCCGCCGCCGGTGTTGGAGCATCGGAGCGGCGGGTCGGTCGTCGAGATCTTGCTCTCCGGGGTGCAGGTCGAGGTCGCCGACACCGTGCCGTCCACGGCGAGCACGGCCTGCGCGCCGCCGCTGTTCTGGATGGTGGAGTTGGAGAAGATCGAACCCCCGACATTCAGAGTCGCGTTCGAGGTCTGCTCGATCCCGACCTCGGTGGGGTCGGTGCCGAGGGTGAGGATGGCGTGCTTGGGCTTGCTGAGGGGGTTGGCGCCGACTCCAAGGCCGCTTCCCGGCTCCCCTTCGCATCGCACGGTGACGGTCATGTCATTCGATGGCATCTCGGTGTCATCGCAGTTGATGCCGAGGACCGGGTCGCGCCCCTCCTCGATCGCCCCTCGCACCCGGTTGATCGCGCCGTCCAGGCCCCCGTCGGCAGCGTAGACGTCCGCGCGCTGGTCTCGCACCGCCATGGTCGCGCGGAAGCTCGCGTCGGCGAACCCGAGCAGGGAGGCGATGGCGAGCCCGAAGAGAGACAGGAACACGAGCGCGAGAACGAGGACGACTCCGGAGTCGTCCCGGGCGAGCCTGCGCGCGCCGGCGATCACGACACCCTCCTCGCCGCGGTGATCTCGAAGGAGTAGCCGCTCGTGTCGGTCACCTGAAGCGTCGCCGTGGCGGGCTCCCCCGTGCAGCTCGATCCGGCGAGCCCCGTGCAGGCGACGGTCGGGGGCACCGAGGCGCTCAGCCGGTGCGCGATCGTGAGGGTGGAGACGGGCGCGCCGTCCTCGCAGTATTTGCGAGTGAGCCGCAGCTCGCCGCCGGCCGACTCGGACACGTAGGAGGCGACCTTCACGACCGAGCCGTCCGTCCACCGCAGCCGGATGACCGGCGTCGCGCCGGCGCACTCGGTGTCCGAGGTGGAAGCGTCGTCGGCGCTATGGACGTCCGGTACGAAGTAGGCGGCGGCGATCTGCGCGTCGTGGGACTCGGCGAGGCGCTCGTTCGTCGCGTCCGTCGTGCGGAGCCCGACGACGATCGACGCGGCGATCGCCGCGATCACCACCGTGGTGATGACGGTCGTGACGAGAAGCTCCACGAGCGTGAACCCGGCCTCCGCGCGCACGCTCATTCCCGCCTCTTCAGGATCTGGACGGTCTCCGAGGCCTTCCCGTCGGTCGAGCGCGCCTCGAGCGTGAGCCGCTGGAGGCCGGTATCGGCCGCGCAGGTGGGCTGGAACGTGGTGCCGGACTCCCAGTACTCGATCGAGAGGACTCGCGTCTCGAAACCGGACGGCGGGGAGTAGACGGCCGAGTACGCGGCCGCGCAGCTCGAGTAGGCGGTGAGCCTGACCGCCTCCGAGTAGCTGCGCAGGACGGTCTCGGCCGTTGCCTCCTTGCGCTGCATGTCGGAGGCCATGATCGAGGTCGCGATCCCGCCGAGGATGCTCGTGAACGCGACCCCCATGATCGCCACGGCGACGAGCACCTCGACCAGGGTCGTGCCCCGCTCATCGCGCCCGGCTCGGCGGCGGGTCATTGGAGGCGCCCCGCCTGGTTGAAGATGCCGTACATGGCCGAGATGAGCGCGAGAGCCACGAACCCGACGAGGATCCCCATGGCGGCGATGACGAAGGGCTCGAAGTAGGAGGTCAGCCGCTTGATCTTGTAGTCGAGTTCCTGCTGATAGTAATTACCGGCGGTCTCGAGCTGCTGGTCGAGCGTCCCCGTGTCCTCGCCCACGCGGACCATCTGCACGACGGACGGGGGGAACAGGTTCGTGCGGGCCATGGGTCGCGCGATGCCCTCGCCCTTGATGATCGCTTCGCGCATCGCGTGCACGCCCTTGTCGTAGACGACGTTCCCGGTGCCCTCGGCGGCGAGCACCAACCCATCGGGAAGGGGCACTCCGGCCTGCGCCATGGAGGCCAGGATGCGGCAGAAGCGCTCGATGACCGCGAACCTGACGACGTCGCCTGCGAGGGGAAGCCGCAGGAGGAATCGGTCCCGGATCTCCTTCCCGCGCGGCTTCTTGAGGAAGAGGGCTCCCCCGCCGATCACGACGATGGCCGACCCGAGGATGGCCCACCAGAAGCGGCCGATCGCCCCCGAGGTCGCGAGGAGCGCGCGGGTCGGCAGGGGAAGCGTCGCGTCGAGCGACTCGAAGAACTTCTGGAAACGCGGCAGCACGAAGGCGGTGAGGATGGTCACCGTGACGATCGACATGACGAAGATGATCGCCGGGTACGCGAGCGCGCCCTGGATCTTGCGCCGGGCTTCCAGGTCTCGCTCGATGTAGCGCGCGAGCTGGTCGAGCACGGTGTCCAGGCGCCCGGTCAGCTCCGCCGAGCGAAGCATGTCCGTGTAGTACGGAGGGAAGATCGAGCGGTAGGCGCCGACGGCGTCGGAGAACCGCTCGCCCCGGCGCAAGGCCTCGTCGATGCCTCGCAGCGTCTCGCGGAGCCGGGAGTTGGATGCTTCCTGCTCGATCACGCTGATCGCCTCGAGAATCGGCACGCCGGCGCGGACGAACGCGGCGAGCTGGCGCGACAGGTGCATGATCTCCGCGCGCGGGACCTTCCGCTTGCCGATGTCGATCTGCAACGGCGACCGCCGCTCGACGAGTTCCACGACTCGCAGGTCGCGTCCGGTGAGGTTCGAGCGCGCGGACGCCCCATTGGGGGCGGCGACGGTGCCTTTCACCTCCGTGCCGTCGGGCGCGACCGCGGTGTATGCGAATCTCGTCATCGGGCCCCCGTTCAGAGCGTGTAGATGCTCCTCATCACCTCGGAGATGGTGGTCACGTTCTCCGTCGCGAGGTGCGTCGCCGCCTGCCGCAGCGTCCGCATGCCCTGGCGGACGGAGAGGCCGCGGATGTCCTGGTGGGTCGGGTTGCCGGCAAGGAGCTGCTTCATCTCGTCGGTGACCAGCAGGAGCTCGAAGACCCCGATCCGGTCCTGGTAGCCGGACTGGGCGCAGAAGTTGCACCCGGACCCGTGCCAGAACTCGCGCTTCTCCCTGGAGCCGCCCGCGTCGTAGTAGAACGCGAGCTCCTCTGAGGTCGGCCGGTGCCGCTCCCGGCAGGCCCGGCAGATGCGCCGGACGAGGCGCTGACCGACGACCGCGACGACCGACGAGGCGATGAGGTAGGACTCGATCCCCATGTCGAGGAATCGCTGGAGGGCCGCCGATGCGTCCGTTGCGTGGAGCGAGGAGAGCACGAAGTGGCCCGTCAGCGCCGACTGCACAGCGATGCGCGCGGTCTCGGCGTCTCGGATCTCCCCGACGAGGATGATGTCCGGGTCCTGACGCAGGATCGCCTTCAAGCCTCCCGCGAACGTCACACCGGCCTGCTCGTTGATCTGGGTCTGGTTGATCTGGGGGAAGGTGTACTCGACGGGGTCCTCGATGGTCACGATGTTCCGCTCGGCGTCGTTGATCTCCGTGAGGGTCGCGTAGAGCGTGGTCGTTTTCCCGCTGCCCGTCGGACCGGCGCACAGCACCATCCCGAACGGCGCGCGGACCAGGCGGGCGAAGACCCCGCCCACATCCGGGGGCATGCCCAGGTCGGCGAGACGATAGAGCGGGCGGGAACGCTCGAGAAGCCGCAAGACGGCTTTCTCTCCCCAGATCGTGGCGGTCGTGGAGACCCGGATGTCGAGGTCCCGCCCATCAACGCTCGTGGAGATCTGACCGTCTTGAGAGCGCCGCCGCTCGACGATGTTCATGCCTGCCATGATTTTGATGCGGCTGACGATGGCCGGTCCCATGTTCGCCGGGATGGCGAGGACGTCGTGCAGAGCGCCGTCGATGCGGTAGCGGAGCCGAACGACCCGGTCTTGGGGCTCGATGTGGACGTCGGAGGCCCGGTCTCGCAGCGCCTGGGTGATGACGAGATCCACGATCCGCACGACGGGGGCATCCTCGGCCTCGGCGCTCGGACGGGTCATCCTCGCGAGCTGCTCGATCTCCCGGACAGAGCCCTCCTCCTGGAAGGCCTCCACGTGCCGCTCGATTCCCGCGAGCGCCCGGTACCACGTGTCGAGGGCGTGGCGGATATCGGACGCCGGCGCGATCCGGAATGCCACGGGCAGGGCGGTGGCGCGCGAGAGCTGCTCGCGCAGCTCCTGCCCGCGCGGGTCGGCGACCGCGATCTCGATCGTCCCGTCGGCGAGGCGGATCGGGATCGCTCCCGCGCTGCGCGCGACCGACTCCGGGAGCTTCGCGAGCGCCTCGGGCGTGGGGCGCTCCGTCCGAAGGTCCACCGTCGCTACGGCGAACTGCTCCGCGAGGACTTCCGCGAGGTCCCGCTCGTCGAGCGCACCCAGCTCGACGAGGAGCGTTCCGAGCGGTTTCCCCGATGCGGACTGCTGCAGCAGAGCTTCGGAGAGCTGGCTCCTGGTCACCAGATTCCGCTGAACGAGGAGCTCCCCGAGCCGTGTCCCCGGCTGCCGAGCGTCGGCCTTGGCTTTCGTCGGTCCGGCGGCCGGTCTCGGCATCTTGGTTCCTCTCCGCATTCCCCGCTCTCGCTCCAAGGTCGCGATTCCCTGGATGCTCGCGATCACCAAATAACCAATCCTAATCGCGTCATCCTGATTCGCCAGTATCCTGCCACTACCTCGATATCCCGCCAATAGTCCGAGAGGACCATCTCGCCCTAGGCGGGGCGGAGGAGAGCATCCTCAGGGCCTCGGCGGCGCGGACGGAAGCCTCTTGCGTCCCGCGCTCCTTACGACGTCCTCGCAGCGCACGGCCGCAGCCGGCGGTCAGCAGACAAATGGCCCGTTCGGGCTATTGGCGCACGGGCTGCACGCGAGCAGGATGACTGGGGAGGCGATGGGTGTCCCCGAGCGGACGGGGAGTCGTCGGGCGATCGAGTTGTCCGTCGGTCTTCGGTGGAAGGGGTGGCCATGGCGGGTCATGAGGGCGCGGGCTCCGGATCGCGGGGGCCGGCTCGACGCGCCCTGCTCCGGTCTCTCTACCCGGATGAGGAGCCGCGGGCACCTGAATGGGTCGAGACGACGTTGCTTCGAAGCGGTGAGGTGGCGGCGCTGTTCCAGGTGAGCCGGCGCACGGTCATCGAGTGGGCCCGATCGGGGAAGCTCCCCTTCATCACCACTCCGGGAGGGCATCGCCGGTACCCGTCGGCGGAGGTCCGGGCTATGCTCGAGCGCGCGTCGACCCCG
>JACQXY010000018.1 GCA_016208485.1 Acidobacteriota bacterium
TCCCACGAGGAGAAGGTCGACCTGCTCGGCCGCGCGCGCGCCGTCCTGTTCCCGATCCAGTGGGAGGAGCCCTTCGGCCTGGTGATGCCCGAGGCAAACGCCTGCGGCACCCCGGTGGTCGCCTTCGCGCGCGGCTCGGCCCCCGAGGTGATCGCCGACGGCGAGACCGGGTTCGTCGTCGAGGACCTCGACGCGATGTGCGAGGCCGTCCTGCGCGCCGGCGAGATCTCGCCGGAGGCCTGCCGGCGCCGCGCCCGGGAGCAGTTCAGCGCCGAGGCGATGGTCCGGGGCTACGCGGAGGTCTACGCGCGCGTGCTGGGCGCGCGCTGAGCGCGCCTACGAGGACCGCGCGCTCGACGGCGCCCGGTAGCTCAGCCGCTCCAGAGGGCTGAGATCGGGGCCGCGACGATTCCCTCGTCCAGCTCGAAGGGCCGCGGCCCGGTGTGCAGGACGATCCCGAGCCGGAAGCCGGGGCCGAGCTGTTCTTTGAGCCAGCGCAGATGCCGGGCGTCCCGCAAGGAGGGCGAGGCGGTCGCCTTCACCTCGAACCCCAGGATCCCTTGAGGCGTCTCGATCACCAGATCCACCTCTTGCCGCTGGTCTCTCGTACGAAGGTGAAACAGGCGGCCGCGGGAGGCCGCCACTTCCAGCTCCGCGCGCAACTGCGCGGCCACGAAGGTGTCGAGCACCCGGCCGAGGAGATCGCCATCCCGCAGGACCTGCGCGGTCCCCACGAGCAGCAGAGGACCGAGGAGCCCCGCATCGGTCAGGTAGCGTTTCGGGGAGCGGATGAGGCGCTTGAGCCTGTTCGTCGCCCACGCCGACGTCCACTCCACGACCAGGAGGTTCTTGAAGAGCTGCTCGTAGGCAATGGCGGTCTTCCGGTTGACGGCCGCCGCCTCGTAGAGCGTCTTGTCCTCGAACACGCCTGCGGTGTTCGCGGCGAATGCCTCCAGGAACCGGCGCAGGCGATCGGGGTCACGACGAGGGTGAGCCTCCTTTACGTCGCGCGTTGCGAGCTGTCCAAGGTAGCTTGCGAGCCAGAGGGCACACTCGTCGGGGGGGCGCCCCAAGGCCGCCTCGGGGAATCCGCTCCCGAGAGCCATTTCGACGTAGTCGCGCAGGTCGAGTGTGCTCCGGGCGTCCCCGAGTGCTTCCGCCCCCTCGTCGATGAGCCGGTCGATCACCGACGGCGCCGTCGGGTCTCCGAACCGTTCCCTGCCGGTCACTCCCCACATCGTGAAGCGGATGAGACGACCCGTCCCCGGTCATGTGCTCGCCTCGAGATCCGCGCGGACCGATCCGGTGAGGAGGAACCGCCCGGGGCGGCTCTTGCCCAGCCCAGGATGTTGCCCGTATTCGGATGGGCTGCGATGGCTGTCCGCCTGACGTTTGCTCGGGGGCTCTCCGTCCGGGGGCTTGCAAGGACCCCCGCATGGCCGTACACTGGCTGTACAGCGGCCGGTCCAACGGAGGCGAGATGAGCAAGACGGAAACGAGACGTCGCAACAGGCGGATGGATCTTCGCACCACCCCTGAGGAGCGTGAACTGATCGACCGGGCCGTGCGCGCGACCGGGAGCGACCTGACGGATTTCGTGGTGTCCAGCACGGTGATGGCGGCGAGGCGCGCGCTGGCCGACCGTGACCGGTTCGAGCTCGACGCGCGGGCGCTTGCCGCCTGGGAGAAGATCAACGCCCGTCGGGCGCGGAACCTGCCGGGGCTGCGCCGGTTGATGCTACGTCCCTCCCCCTTCGGCAAGTGAGCGGGCGGTACCGAGCGCCCGAACCCCTCGCCGACCGTCATGGCCTGTCGACCTTCGAGTGCCGGTCGACGGAGCAGACCGATTGGTTGCGACTGCACGCCCGTCAGTCGGCCGGCGCCGGCACGACCCGCGTGTTCGTCGTCACAGAGGCCGGCTCGCTTGTTGTCGTGGCCTACTACGCCTGGTGCATGGCCCAGCTCGACGTCGCAGCCGCACCGCAGCGACTGCGCAAGGGTGCTGGTCGGTACCCGCAACCCGTAGCGCTGCTTGCGCGTCTCGGTGTCGATCTGCACCACGAAGGACGTGGCCTTGGGGCGGCGCTCTTGCAGGATGTGTTCGTCCGGCTGCTCGCGCTGTCCACGGACATCGGCTGCCGAGGACTGCTCGTCCACGCTGAGTCGGCCCAGGCAAGGAACTTCTACGTGCACCTCGTCCCAGAGTTCGAAAGCAGCCCGACGGATGACCTGCATCTGGTGCTCCTCATGAAGGACATCCGCAAGACCTTTCGTCGCTGACCCGAGCTACTAGCTCGAGCAGGCATGCCTCCGGCCGGCACGCGAAGCGCACCGGCGCGTGCACCGAGGTCCCGAGCCCCGCGCTCACGTGCAGCCACGCCCCGTCGACGCTATGCACCCCGCGCGCCCACCGCCTCGGGACGGTGGAGTTGGTGACGAGCGCGCCGATCCCGGGGACGCGGAGCTGCCCGCCGTGGGTATGGCCGGCGAGGATCAGGTCGAAGCCGCGCGCGGCGAGCGCGCGAGCCGGGTCGGGGGCGTGCACGAGGGCGAGCCGGAAGCCTTCGCGCGCGCGCGGACTTGCGACCGAGAGGTCGTCCCGCCCGAGGTACGGGTCGTCGAGCCCGGCGATGTCGATGCCGCCGGTCTCGAAGGCGAGGTTCGAGGCGAGGCGCCATCCGGCGCGCTCGAGCCCGGCGATCATCTCCGGCAGGCGCTCGTTCGTCCGCCCGGCTTCGGCGGCCGGTCCGCGGCGCGCCCGCAGGTAGCCGAGCGGGATCTTCGGCCCCGACCGGAAGTAATCGTGCGAGCCGAGCACGAAGACGCCGCCGAGGCGCGCGCGGATCGCGGACAGGGCCTCGACGACGGCCTCGGCTCCGCGGTCGTCCTCGAGCAGGTCCCCGGTCGCCACGGCGAGGTCGGGCGCGAGGCTCCCGAGCGAGGCGATGAACCGGCACTTCCGCCGTTGCCCGGGGCGCATGTGGAGGTCGGAGACGTGCAGAATAGTGAGGGGCGCCGAGCCGGGCGGCAGACACGGCAGCCGGTGGCGGCGCACCGCCCACCACGTCCGCTCGACGAGCGAGGCGTAGATGAGGACGGCGGCCCCGGCGGCCGCAACAGCGAGGACGGCCCGCAGCATCCGGGTATCCTAGACGCGTGGCGCTCAGGGACCAGGTCGGGGAGAACATGCGCGCGGCCATGAAGGCCCGCGAGGCGCTGCGCGTGAGCACCCTGCGCATGGTGATGACCGCGATCAAGAACGCGGAGGTCGAGCGCCTGCACCTGCTCTCCGACGAGGACGTGCTCGAGGTCATGGGCCGCGAGGCGAAGCGGCGCCGCGAGTCCATCGAGGCCTTCCGCGCGGGGAACCGCGCCGACCTCGTCGAGAAGGAGTCCGGGGAGCTCGCGGTCATCGAGGCCTACCTCCCGAGCCCGCTCTCCGACGAGGAGCTTGCGAGCCTGGTCTCCGAAGCGGTCGCCGAGACGGGGGCGGCCTCACCGAAGGACATGGGCGTGGTGATGAAGGCGCTCATGCCGAAGGTGCGCGGGCGCGCCGACGGCGCGCGGGTCTCGGCACTCGTGAAGGCGCGCCTCGGCGCCTGACGAACTCGCGAGTCCGCGCTCCCGGATCCGCTCAGGCCGGCGGTCTAGGGATGGCGAATCGCTACGCCCGTCGCGTGTGACGCGAGCGCGTCGAGGTCGGCGGGGTCTTGCGTGAGAATCGTGCCCCCCGGCTCGGCCGCGGCGGCGACGAGCGCATCGACGGCCGAGCCGCGTCCCGCGCGGGTGCGAAGCCAGGCGGCGCGCCGGGCCAGCGCTTCGGGGACCGCCTCGAAGACGGCGCAGGTCTTCAGAAGACGATTCACGGCGGCGTCACGGCCGGCGTGGCCGGTCAGGCTTTCAGCGAGCACGACGGATGGGACCATCGGTGGCCAGAGGCCTGCTCGACGGAAAGCCAGGATGAGTGCGGCGGCCTGCTGGTTGCGCTCGGCCAGCAAAGAGACCCCTCCGGAGTCGAGCACGAGCATGGAAAGGTCAGCCGGCCCTCTTGGAACGGTGGCGGCCGCCACGGACGATGGCCTCGGCGCGCCCCGAGACCTCGACGGAAGGCTCGCCGACCTCCGCGAGCAAGTCCGCGAGGTACCGGTCCGTCTCCGCGAGCAGGGCGAAGGGGAGCCTCGTCAGGGTTCAGCCACTGGCTCGACACAGCGTATGCCTGCCTGGGCCCCGCAGCCCGGTTCCGCGACCGGGACGATCGGCTGCACCTTCAGCACCGGCAGCAGGATGCTGGAGAGATGATCGGGCTCGCTCAGGATCGCGTTGACCGAGGCGAGCCCCGATTCGTAGCCGTTGTACATGTGCCACGCGGGCGGCGCCGAGACCTCGACGAGCAACGAGTGTCCCCGCCGGAACACGTGTCCGAGAGGGAAAACCTCCACGGACAGCTTCACCGGAGTCCCAGGGGTCACCGGCGTCGGGTTCGTAAAGGGATGGTAGGGGCGCCAGATCTCCCCGGCGCGCTCGCCGGAGGCGATCCGGTCGCTCCGGAACTCGTCGACGGCCGCGAAGGACCCGCGCAACATGCCGTACTGCAGGTAGCTTCGGCTGCCGTCGGGCGCGCGATCGACCAGTTGCAGGAACACGTCCGTGTCGGCCCCCGTCGTCGCGAGCCAGAGGTCGGCGACCACCGGCCCGGCGATCGCGGTGGGCGCGTCGAAATCGCGGACGTACACGAGAGAGTCCGGACCATCGGTCGTCGTCACCGGCCCCTGCGTCTGATCCAGGGTGTCGAGTGGCGCGACGTAGCCGAGCGTCGTCACTGGATGCACCCAGGAGCCCCTATCCTCGAGCGAGGACACATAGGTCCTCCTCGGGTCCGGAGCCACCGGCTCCGCGTCGGAGAGCGCCCCGTCGCCCCGCAGGTACAGCCGAGTCCAAGACGTCTCGGGCAGCGGGAAGTCGCTCGACACGAGCGGCTCGTTGACGGCGGACGGCAAGCGCCCGACGGGATCGCTCGGACCGCGACGCGTCTCGAAGAACGCCAGCACACGCTTCTGAGGGTCGGTGACGTCGCCGCACCCGCTTCCGTCCTTGAGGATCCAGCAGTCAAGCCAGGTGCGCCGGTCGCGGTGGAAGATCTCATTGTGTGCGGTGTTGTGGACACCGTTCGTGAGAAGAAGCCGCTTGGGTACGCCGGTGGGGATGTGCTGCCACAGCATGGGGCCGCCGCGTCCCAGGGTCTGCTCGTCCTGATACTGCTGCGTGACGTGAATTGGTGCGCGGACACCGCCGGCCCGTGAGATGAGCGAGTGCCCGCGCCACCACGGCCCGTCCTCCCGCTGCGAGATCCCGTTGAGCAACGGGTCGTCCGTGGCGTGCGGCGGAGGCCGGGTCGCGATGTTGGCCGAGCACACGGGGTCACCGGCGGCAAGGCGCGACCCGTAGAGCTGCGCGCTCTGCACCTCGGAGATGGCGGGACGGAACGCCTCCGTCCAAATCAGCGGGAAGCCCACGTTGGGTATCCCGCCCATGTACACCATCCCTCTGTACAGGTCATCGATGAGGCCGGAGATCGCCACGGCCTTCAGGTCGGGCGGGTTGGTTGCCGCGACGAGAAACCCGGTGAGGCCGTAGTAGGAGTGCCCGACGATCCCCACCCGCCGGTTCGACCAGGGCTGCTTGACGATCCAGCTCTCGATCACCTCGTAGCCGTCCTCGGCCTGCCGGTAGTCGAACAGGTCGAACCGCCCGCCCGAGCAGCCGGTCCCCCGGATCGAGGTGTGAACGGTGACGTACGCGCCTCCGTAGTCCGCCAGGATGGGGAGGGCCGCGCCCTCATAGCCGTCCATCATGAAGATCGCCGGCCAGCGCTCGGCCGCGTCGTCGGGGTCGAAGCCCACGGGGTACTGGACCGCGGTGGCGAGTTTCACGCCGTCGGACATGGTGATGTAGACGAACTCGTTCTTCGCTTGCGCGTAGGGGGAGGTACTGCCAGGAATCGGCGCGAGCGCACCGATGAAGGCGAGAGCGGCGGCGAAGCGTCCATGGCGGAGCTTGAGCACCACGATGACCTCCGGTCGATCGAGCCCTGACGCGTGAGGACTTCGACGCGCCGGGCCTGAACCCTGCGAACGGCGATGCCGGAATCGTCCCGCCCCGCAGGTCTGATGTGGCCTGACGAGCCCCAGACGAGATTGACACCGACTTAGTCTGGCAGCTAAATTAGGGTAGCACTATAAATGTAGGAGGTACCCTAACTCTCCATGAACCAGGCCGCGGAGTTCCTGAACCCCTATCGTCCGGGCGCCGGACACATGCCGCCGCACTTGGCCGGCCGCGAGCGAGAGTTCGCGGAGTTCGATCGACTTCTGGATCAGGACGTCATCCTGGAGAACATGGTGCTCACAGGGCTCAGGGGTGTCGGCAAGACCGTTCTCCTGGACATGTTCAGGCCGCGCGCGGTCGAGAGGGGTTGGCGTTGGGTCGGCACCGATCTGTCCGAATCGGCGAGCGTCAGCGAGAGCCGCCTGGCCACGCGGCTCCTGGCCGACCTCTCGTTGATTGCCGCGGGTCTGGAGGTGCCGGAGTCCAAACCGGGCGTCGGGTTCTCTCCGCCGGGGGCAGAGAGGCGAACGCCGCTGACCTTCGACGTCCTCGGGGGGATCTTCCAGAGCACGCCCGGCCTTGTCGCCGACAAGATCAAGGCCGCCCTGGAGTTCGTGTGGGAGAGTCTCGGGCGACAGGAACACCGCCGGGTGATCTTCGCCTACGACGAAGCCCAGAACCTCTCCGACTATGCCGGCAAGGAGGAGTACCCGCTCTCTCTTCTCTTGGACGTGTTCCAGTCCATTCAGAAGAAGGGCATCCCCTTCATGCTCATCTTGACCGGTCTCCCCACGCTGTTCCCGAAGCTTGTGGACGCGCGGACGTTCGCGGAGCGGATGTTCCGGGTGGTGACCGTCGGAAAGCTCACTCGGCATGAAAGCGAGCAGGCCATCCTGAGGCCCATCGAGGACGCGCAATGCCCTGTGCGTTTCAGCGATGAGTCGGTGGGCACGATCTGCGACGAGTCGGCCGGCTACCCGTACTTCATCCAGTTCATCTGCCGCGAGGTCTTCGATATCTTCATCCAGCAGGCGGCGGGGGGCGGGCGCTCGGCCGTCCCCGTCGACCCCATCCAGCGGAAGCTGGATGCCGACTTCTTCGCCGGACGCTGGGCGAGAGTCACCGATCGGCAACGGCAACTGCTGTGGGTCATCGCGAGTCTCGATCATCCCGGCGACGAGTTCACGATCCAGGAGCTGGTCGCGCGGGCGAAGGAGCTGCTCGATAGGCCGTTCTCGCCGAGTCACGCGAATCAGATGCTCGCCGGCCTCGCGCAGCAGGGGCTCATCTACAAGAACCGGTTCGGAAGGTACTCGTTCGCGGTTCCGTTGCTCGGAAAGTTCATTCGCCGGACGTACGATCGCGCCTCGGTCCTGGGCTGACGTTCCGCGGAATGGTTCACTCCGGGCCGCCCGGCGCGCTCGCGGACGCGCTCGAAGTCGGTGACGCGCTCGGGCCCGGCGAGGGGGACGGGCTCGGGCTGGGCGGCGGGCTCGGCGCGAGCCCGTCCGACACCGACAGGGTCACGAGCGCGCCCGAGGTGACGGTCGCGCCTGCCTCCGGGGACTGGGCGATCACGGTCCCCTCCGGGAGGTGAGAGCGGGCCGCGGCGGACCTCACGCTGAATCCGGCGTCCTCGAGCGTCTTGCGCGCCTCCTCGAGCGGGCGCCCGCCGACGTCGGGGACGGTTGCGCTCGGCACCGCGGGAGGCGCCGCGAACTGCCGCACCGGCAGGCCTTTGTGCGCCGCGCGCATGTACCGGTTCCAGATCATCGCCGGCAGGCTCCCGCCGAACACGTCCGGGAGGCCGTGGATGTTGTGGAGCTTGTGCTCGGTGGACTCCGGGAAGCCGAGCCACACGGCGGTCGAGAACTGCGGCGTGAAGCCCACGAACCACGCGTCGGCGTAGTCGTCGGTCGTGCCCGTCTTGCCGGCGGCCGGACGGCCGATCTTGCCGTTGCGCCTGCCGGTCCCGCGCTCGATGACTCCGCGCAGGATCGCGTCCGCCTGCGCCGCGACCTGGGGATCGAGCGCGCGGGCGCACTCTTGGTCGTCGCGCATCAGCTCCTCGCCCAATGCGTTCGTCACGCTCACGATCGCGAACGGCCGGCAGTGGACGCCTCCGGCCGCGAGCGTCGCGTAGGCGCTGGCGACCTCGAAGGGCGACACTTCCGCGGTGCCGAGCGCGAGCGACAGGTAGGGCTGGATCTTGTTCTGGATGCCCATGCGGCGCGCGATCGCCACGACGCGCTCCGGGCCGATCCGGCTGATGAGCTGGGCGTAGTACGAGTTCACCGAGAGTTCCGTGGCGCGGCGCATGTCCAAGGTCCCCTCGCCGCGGTGCGAGTAGTTCTCGACCTTCCACGTCTTGCCGCCGGGCATCGGGATCATGACCGGGGACGGCGTGTCGAAGGTGAGCCCGGGGGAGACCCCGGCATCGAGCGCGGCGACCATGGTGAAGGGCTTGAAGGCGCTCCCCGCTTGCCGCCGGCCCTGGACGGCGAGGTTGTACTTGGACTTGGAGAAGTCGTTGCCCCCGACCATCGCGCGCACCGCCCCGGTGCCGGGGTCGATCGACACCAGGGCCGCTGCCGGGTCGGCGGGGCGGTCGAGCACTTCATCGACCGCGTCGCGCGCGGCCTTCTGGAGCCGCAGGTCCAGGGTCGTCTCGATTCGCAGGCCGCCTCGGAAGATGGCGTCGGCCCGCTCTTGGCGGGTCGCGCCGAAACGCGGGTCCCTCTGGATCTGCGACTTCACGTACTCGACGAAATAGGGCTCGACGGGCTTCGGCAGCGGATGCGGGCTTGCTCCGAGCGGCCTGCGCGCTGCGCGCTCCGCCTGCGCGCGGGTCACGTACCCCTCGTCGGCCATCCGCTTGAGGACGAGGTTCCGCCGGCCTCGGGCGGCCTTCGGATTGCCGATCGGCTCCCAGTCGTTCGGGGCCTTGATGATCCCGGCGAGCAGGGCGCTCTCGGTGAGCCCCAGCTTGGTGACGTCCTTGCCGAAGTAGAACTCGGCGGCCGCGCCGAGACCGTAGACCCCGCGGCCGAAGTAGGCCTCGTTCAGGTACAGCTCCAGGATCTTGCGCTTCGACATCCGCCGCTCGAGGGCCACGGCGAGCTTTGCCTCTTGGATCTTGCGGTCGAGCGTCTGCTTGTTGCCGACGAGCATGTTCTTGACGAGCTGCTGGGTGATCGTGCTCCCGCCCTGGCGGACGGCGCCGGCGCGCGCGTTCGCGAACAGGGCCCGGACGAGCCCGCCGAGCGCGACCCCGTGATGCTCGTAGAAGTGCGCGTCCTCGATCGCGATCACGGCCTGCTGGGCGATCGGGGGCACTTTGCCGAGTGGCACGTACACCCGGTTCTCCGGGCCGGCGAGCGTCGCGATCACTTCGCCGCCGCGCGCGAGCACCACCGACCGTTGCGCGATCGCCGGCAGGTCGACCGCCCCGGGGTCGCCGCCGAACCGCTTCACGAGTTCCCCGACCGTCCGGCCGAGAAGCGCGGCGCCGGGCAGGGCCGCGGTGGAGATCAGCAGCCCGGTCATCGCGATCACCACGATCCCCACGAGGAGGCGCCCGGCGATCTCGCCCGGTCGCCTGCGGCGCCGCAGCCTCCGCGAGGCCGCGGGGTCGTCGAGCCCGGCGGCCGCGACGATGCGCGCCCGAAGGGCGTGCGGGGACCGCGTCACGAGCCGGCGAGCGCCTCGGCGACCCGGCGCAGCGCGGGGATGTCGTGGACCTCCTCTGCGAAATCGGGCACTCGCCAGAGCGGCGCTCGCCCGATGTCGCCGAGCACCGAGCAGACCAGGCTGTCCTCGCGCAGGGAAAGCTCGCGCCAGGAGGCGTAGGTGCGCAGGGCCCACGCGAGCGCCGGATCGGACGTCCGGGCCTCGGTGGCAAGGGGGTCCTCCAGGCCGGGGGCCGAAGGGACGGAGTGCGCGCGGTTGACGATCACGGCGCCGAGCGGGGCGTGCTCCTCCGCCAGCCGCTCGGCGAAGTAGCGCGCCTCGCGCAGCATCGCCTCGTGGGGCGTCGCGACGACGACGAAGGCGGTTCGCGGCGCCACCAGCAGCTCCTTCACCCGCTCCGCCCGGGCCTTGAACGATCCGTACATCCCCTCGAACGCCGCGAAGAAGCTTGCCACGTCGGCGAACAGCTCGCTCCCCGTCACGCGCGTGACGGTCTTCAGCATCACCTGCGTGCCGAAGCTCAGCGCCCGCAGGTATCCGCGTCCGGCGGCGATCGTCGGCCAGAGCAGCAGCTTCAAGAGCCGGCCCTCGAGGAAGTCGGTGAGCCGCCGGGGAGCGTCCAGGAAGTCCAGGGCGCTGCGCGTCGGCGGGGTGTCGATCACGATCAGCTCCCAGCGGCCCTCCTCGTGCAGCTCCCACAGCTTCTCCATCGCCATGTACTCCTGGGTGCCGGCGAGGGTCGAGGAGACGTGCTTGTAGAAGGGGTTCTCGAAGATCGCGCGCGCGCGCTCGGGGGTCGTGAGGTCGAGGATCATGTCGTCGAACGTCGTCTTCATGTCGAGCATCATCGCCCACAGCTCTCCACGCGGAGGGTCGCCGCCGAAAGCGGAGTCCGGGACCTGCCGCGGGGAGTTGTCCAGCTCGTCCAGCCCGAGCGACTGGGCGAGCCGGCGCGCGGGGTCGATCGTGCAGACGATCGCGCGCTGCCCGGCGTCGGCCGCGCGCAGCGCGAGCGCGGCGGACGTCGTGGTCTTGCCGACTCCTCCCGAGCCGGTGCAGACGATGACGTGCCGCCGGAGCAGGTCGTCGAGGCTCCGCGGAGGGGGCTGGCGGCGGCTCGGCATCAGAACGCCTCCGATCCGGCGAGGATGGATGCGAGCTCCTCCAGCTCCGCGCGCGCGATCTGCGGAGTGAAGAGGAACGGGAGCGTCGCCATCGGCAGGTCGATGCCGCGCCGAAGACCTGCGACCGCCTCACGCTGGTGAGCCACGCGGCGCGCGTGCGCGGCCGCGACGGCGGAGAGACGGGCGATCGCCTCCTCCCCCAGGCCGAGCCGCGCCGCCGCGGAGCCGAGCGCGGAGGCCGGGTCTCCGCCGAGGTCCGGCGCTTCCGGCCAGATCCCGTTCACGACGACCGGCCCGAGCGCGATCTCCATCTTGCGGAGGTTCTCCGCGGCCTCCTCGGTCTCCCGCACCGGCATGTCCTCGGGCTGGGCGACGAGCACGACCTGGAGCCGCTTGGGGTCGTGGACCATGTCGAGCACGCCTTGAGCCTGCTGGCGGATGGGGCCGCCGCTCACGAGGTCGGCGATGGCGCGGGGCGCCCCGAGGAAGCGCGGCAGCCGGCCGGTCGGCGGGGCGTCGATCACGATGTGGTCGAACGTGTAGGCGCCCTCCTCGCGGCGGCGCTCGGCTTCCTTCGCCTTGCCGATCAGGAGGATGTCGCGGAGCCCCGGAGCGGTGTTCGTCGCGAACTCGATCGCCTTGGTGCCGGCCAGCACGCGGCCGATGCGCCGGATCCCGTAGAAGAGCTGGAGGTAGTCGACGAGCGCGTCGTCGGGTTCCACGGAGACGCCGAGGAGGTTCGGCGCGAGACGGTGTTCCTGGTAGCCGATCGCGTGGTGCCCGAAGACCGGCGCGATCCCCTGGCGGCCCTCGACCTCCATCAGGAGGGTTCGCTTGCCGGAGCGGGACGACGCCAAAGCGAGAGCCGCGGCCACGGTGGTCTTCCCGACGCCGCCCTTGCCCGAGACCACGGCGACCCTGGACCCGGTGAGCCTCGGGGTCATGGACCAATCCTAACGCGGCGCCGATCCGAGCGGGCCCCGGCTGCAGCCGAGCCGAACGGTGAGGCCCGGCTAGAATGCCCTCCACCGTGCGCCCCACGCTCCTGCGGATCCTCGCCGCTCTTGCCGTCCCAATGGGGGCTCTCTCCGTCGCGTTCGCGGAGACGCCGACGGCTCCGTCGGCCTCGGCGACCGCCTCGGCGTCGCCGATCCCGGGCGGCCCGGCGGCCCCGGTGGTGGACATCCTGGACGTGCCCGGGGTGATCGATCCTTCCATCGCGCGCTACCTGACCTCGGAGATCGCCGACGCTGAGCGGCGCGGCTCCTCGCTCGTGCTGCTGCGGATGGATTCGGCCGGCGCGCTGAAGATCGGGGACGATTCCTCGCCGGCGCCGCCGGTGGCGCGCCGGATCGCCGCCGCGCGCGTGCCCGTCGCGGTGTGGGTGGGGCCTCGCGGGGCGCGCGCCGCGGGCGGGGCGCGGTTCGTGCTCGAGGCCGCCGACGTGGCGGCGGCGAGCCCGGGCGCGCGGATCGGCGATCTCCATCCGGCCGACCTCGGCAGCCCCGGGCGATGGACGCGCCTTCAAGAGCGCGCGGCGCTCGAGGCGCTTGCCGCCACGAACGGCCGCCGATCGGGATCGCTCGACGCGAGGGCCTCCGGTGCCGAAGGTCTCCTCCGCGCGATCGACGGTCGCGTCGCGCGTACCCCCGCCGGAACGGTCGTCCTGCGCTTGCCGGAGCGCGAAACTCTCGTGCGCTTCCACAAGCCGGGGCCGATCCGCCGGGCGCTGCACGGGCTCGCGAACCCCGCGCTCGCATACCTGCTCCTGCTCGGGGGTGTGATGCTCGTCGTCTTCGAGCTTTTTCAGCCCGGCTTCGGGGTGGCCGGGGTCTCGGGGGCCCTGGTTCTCGCCGGTGCCGCCTACGGTTTCTCGGTGCTGCCGGTCCGCCCCTGGGGCCTGGGAGTGCTGCTGCTCGGGCTTGCGCTCTTCACCTGGGACGTGGCCGTCCACGGTCTCGGAGTGCCGAGCGCGCTCGGGGCCGCTGCCGTCGCCGCCGGATCGCTCACTCTGGGCACCGCGGGAGCCTTGCGCATCCCTGGATGGCTGGTCGCGCTCGGAGTGTTGTCCTGTGTGATGTTCTTCGTGCCCATTATGACAGTTGCTGTGCGTGCCAGGCGTGCAGAAGGAGACTGATTCCCTCGGACTGGTCCCACATTATGTTCGTTTGCAACGGACGTGTTCCATAATTTGCCTGGTAGTTGATTCCATATTGAGATAGGATGATTCCCGGGAGAGCGGCGAGCCGTGTTCAGCTTGACGGGTTCTTGGGAACCTCGGAACATCCGCTGCGCTTCCTGCGTCGTATTCAGGTTGAAGGTCACGCTGCCGCGTGATCCGAGGAGGGGGAGCAGTGCAGACCGCGCAAGCCATCCGTGAGCGCCGAGCCGTTCAGAGCGGCTCCCGGCCGATTCTCACGAGAGAGGGCTGGGAGCTCGAGACGGGCTGGCAGATGAAGGCGCGCTGCAGGGGCGCCGATCCCAACCTGTTCTTCGCGCCCAACCACGCCGAGAAGAAGGAGGAGCGCGAGGAGCGCGAGGCGACGGCGAAGGGCCTCTGCGGCGAGTGCCCGGCCCGCGGCGCCTGCCTCGACTTCGCGCTCGCGACTCGCGAGCCCCACGGCGTCTGGGGCGGGCTCACCGAGATCGAGCGGCGCGCCATCCTCGCCAAGCGCGCCGGCTGATACGCTCCGTCGCGCCCGCGACGGGGAGGTGCCCAGTGCCCGAAGGCTTTGCCGTGTCCGCCGAGTCGAGGCTCGCCCACCTCGGGATCGCGCTGCCGGAGCCCCCTGCGCCGGTCGCCGCCTACGTTCCGTGGACGCGCTCGGGGGCCCTGGTGTTCGTGAGCGGCCAGCTCCCCTTTCGTGGAGGAGCGCTCCCCCGCACGGGATCGGTCGGGGCGGAGGTGAGCGCGGATGAGGCCGTCGAGGAGGCCCGCGCCGCGGCGATCAACGCGCTCGCGGTGCTCCGCGCCGCCGCGGGATCGCTCGACCACGTCGCGCGCGTCGTCAAGCTCACCGTGTTCGTGGCTTCCGCTCCCGGATTCCGCGCGCAGCCCCAGGTCGCGAACGGCGCGAGCGAGTTGATGGCCGCGGTCTTCGGCGAGGCCGGCCGCCACGCGCGCGAGGCGGTCGGCGTCGCGGAGCTGCCGCTCGGGGCGCCGGTCGAGATCGAGCTGATCGCCGAGATCGCGGGGTAGCCGAGCGCCCTGCCGTTTGGGCGTCCACGATCGGGACTATGCTACGCGCGGCGGCGCGTGAGGAGGGAGCATGATGGATGCTCGTTTCGGGCACCAGACCTACACGGTTCGCCGGAAGGTCTTGAAGCTCGTCGGCGGTGCGTTCCACGTCTTCGACCCGGCGGGGAACGTCGTCTTCTACTCGCGAATGAAGGCGTTCAAGCTGCGCGAGGACATCCGCCTGTACACCGGCGAGGACATGCAGACGGAGGTCCTGCGCATCGGGACCCGGCAGATTCTGGACTTCGCGGCCGCCTACGACGTGATCGACTCCCAAACCGGCGAGAAGGTGGGTGCGCTCAAGCGCAAGGGGCTGAAGTCGCTCGTGCGGGACCACTGGATCGTGATGGACGCCGCCGACCGCGAGGTCGGCGCGGTGCTCGAGGACTCGGTCGGTCTCGCGGTGCTGCGGCGCCTGCTCGGCCTGTGGGCGAGCCTGGTGGCTCCGCAGCGATACCACGTCGAGATCGGCAGCCGCGCCGTCGGGACCGGCGTGCAGAACCGCAACCCGTTCGTCTACAAGGTGACGCTCGATTTCTCGCCCGATACCGGCGGCGTCCTCGACCGGCGTCTTGGGCTCGCGGCCGGGATCCTGCTCGCCGCGATCGAGGGGAAGCAGGGGTAGCGCCCCGATCCCCCTGCGCGCCCCGATCCCCCCGCGCGCCCCGATCCCCCCGCGCGCCCCGATCCCCCCGCGCGCCCCGATCCCCCCGCGCGCCCATCGCATCCCGGGGAAGTTGTCGTACCCCCCAGATAGCCTCTCTCACGCTGATGCACGCGTGAATTGGCAATTCAGAACTGCATGAGGGCAAGGAGGGGTGTGTGTCGTGGTGAGACTCATGGAGGGTGAGACCTCCGCGCGGCCTGCGGGCTTCGGGGCACGGCGGGAACCGTCCAGGAAGCGTCGCGGGGACTGGGCGGCGCGCCAGTTCGAGGATCAGGTCACGGGTCTCCTCGCACGCCGCCTCAAGGGCGCGCGCGTGCGGGCGGGAGTGCGACAGCGGGATCTCGCGCGCGCGATCGGAGTCAGCCAGGCGACGATCAGTCGAATGGAGAGAGGGCGGCGTCCCCCGAGGTTCGCGGAGATCGCGCGCATCGCGGTCCAGCTCCGCCGCCCGATCGACACCTTTCTCTCTCCTCCGCCGCCCGAACTCAAGTGCGGCTGGGAGCGACGCCCGATGTTTGCTCCGATGCCGCGAGAGCTGACCGAGCGCCTGAAGCGGGGCGACGTCCTGCTGAGCGACCCGCTCTTCGATTGATCGGCCGCGCTACAGCCCGAGCGTGCGCGCGATCACCAGGCGCTGGATCTCGCTCGTGCCTTCGACGATCCTGAGCATGCGCACGAAGCGGAAGATGCGCTCGACCGGCCCTTCGGTCAGGTAGCCCATCCCGCCGAACACCTGGACCGCGCGGTCGGCGACGCGGTTGACCATCTCGGTGTTGAAGAGCTTCACCATGGAGGACTCGCGCATCGGCTGCTCGCCCTGATCGACCATCCAGGCGAGGTGGTAGGTCATCCAGCGCGCGGCCTCGATCTCGACGGCGGAGTCGGCGAGCATCCACTGGATCGCCTGGAACTTCCCGATGGGCTTGCCGAATGCGCGGCGTTCCTTCGCGTAGTCGGCCGCGACCCGCACGCAGTAGTCGGCGAGCCCGAGGCACATGGCGCCGATGTAGGCGCGCCCGGAGTTCAGGAACTTCATCGCGGCGTAGAAGCCGAACCCGTCCTGGCCGATGATGTTGGTTGCCGGCACGCGGCAGTCCTCGAAGATCAGCTCGACCTGGTTGGTCTCTCCCGCCATGGTCTTCTGGTGCTTGCCGACCGTGAAGCCGGGGGTGCCCTTGTCCACGATGAACGCGGTGATCCCGCCCTGGGCGCGCTTCTCGGCGTCGGTCACGGCGAACACGATCGCGAAGTCGGCGTGCGCGCCGTTGGTGATGAAGTGCTTGACCCCGTTCAGGACGTAGTGGTCGCCGTCGCGCACCGCGCGCGTGCGGATCGCCTGGGCGTCGCTGCCGGCGTCGGGCTCGGTGAGCGCGAAGCACATCGTGGTCTCGGCCTTGACCAGCGGCACGAGGTACTTCTTCTGCAGCTCGGGGGAGCACTCGAGCAGGAGACGAGTTGGCGCTTCGGGGTTCGGGGGCCCGAGCACGAACATGCCGAAGCGAAGGCCGCTCTGGCCGAGCGCCTCGACGAGCAGCGTGTAGCCGAGGGTCGACAGGTCCCAGCCGCCGACCGACTCCGGGAGGTGAGCCCCGTAGTAGCCGATCTCCGCGGAGCGCCGCCGGAGCGCGAGTCCGGCCTCGCGCATCTCGTCGGTCCACTCGTCGTCCTGGATCTCGCGCCGGTAGCGCTCGTCGACCGGGCGCACCTCGCGCTCGAGGAAGGACTTGAACGAGGAGCGAACCTCGTCCAGCTCCGGGGGTACCGCGAAATCCATTCGAAACCCTCCTGGTCGGCGTCGGCCCCATGCTACCGGGGCACCCGACCGACGCGCCGCCGCTCGGGGGGTTGCTACGATGCTCGGGAGATGCCAGACGCGCCTTACGAGCCCGCGGTCCCGCGCGACTCGGCCACCGTGATCCTCGCCCGCGACGGTGCCGGGGGCCTCGAGGTCTTCATGCTCGAGCGCCACCTGAAGAGCGACTTCGCGGGAGGCGCATACGTCTTCCCCGGCGGGACCGTCGACGAGCGCGACTGCGACCCCGAACTCGCCGAAGTGACCGACGGCCTCCCCCCGGACGCAGACGCGCTCTACGGCGCGCCGCCCGAGCGCGCGATCGGGTTTCCGGTGTGCGCGATCCGGGAGACCTTCGAGGAGGCAGGGGTGCTCCTCGCGCGCGCGGATGGCGGCCGGCCGGTTCGCCTGGACGGCGGGGACGGTCCCCTGCGCCGCGCGCGGCGGCGGCTCCACGCGCGCGAGATCGGCGCGCTCGATCTCGCGCGGACGGAAGGGATCCGGCTCGCCGCCGACCTTCTCCACTTCTACGCGCGCTGGATCACTCCGGAGCTGGCGCCGCGCCGCTACGACGCTCGCTTCTTCGTGGCCGCGATCCCGGACGGCCAGGAGCCGGTCCACGACGAAGTGGAAACCACGGCGGGAGAGTGGCTGCGGCCGGCCGGCGCGCTCCAGAGCGCGCGCGCCGGCGCACTCACGATCATCTTCCCGACGCGCAAGATGCTCGAGTCGCTCGCGCCCTTCGGGTCGGTGGCCGAGCTGATCGCCGCCTGCCGGGGCCGGCGCCCGGAGCCGGTCATGCCGCGGGTCGTGCTGCGGGGCGGCGCCGCGCGGATCCTGCTGCCGGGCGACCCGGTCGAGCACGAGCCGTGACCGCCGCGCGCGTGACGCGCCTGTCGCCGCTCGTGCGCGCGGTGCTCGCGCCCAACCCGTCGCCGATGACCCTCGAGGGGACGAACACCTACGTCATCGGGCGCCCCGGCGAGGGCGCGATCGTCCTCGACCCGGGTCCGGCGGACGATGAGCATCTCGCGCGCGTGCGCGCCGAGGCCGGTGAGATCTCCCTCGTGCTGCTCACCCACTGGCACCCCGATCACGCCGAGGGAGCCGACGGCCTCGCCGAGATGTGCCGCGCGCCGATCGCGGCGGCCGCGGGCTCGCGCGACGACGCGATCGCGCTTGCCGACGGCGAGGAGATCGGGCAGGAGATCGGGCAGGGCCGGGCCGTCCTGCGCGCGCTGGCCACCCCCGGCCACTCGGGCGATCACCTCTGCTTCCTGCTCGAGGACGAGGGCACGCTGTTCACCGGCGACCACATCCTGGGTTTCGGGACGTCCGTCATCGCGCCGCCCGACGGGGATATGGAAGCCTACGTCCGTTCCCTCGAGCGGCTGCGCGACGTGGACGTGCGCCGGATGTTCCCCGGTCATGGGCCGGTGATCGACGAGCCGTCCGCGATCCTCGAGTACTACATAGACCATCGCCTCGAGCGCGAGCGGCAGGTGATGGAGGGGCTCGCGCGCGGGCCGGCGACCGTGGGGGACCTGGTGGCCGCGATCTACTTCGACGTCGACCCCGAGCTGCACCCCGCCGCCGCGCTCACGGTCGCCGCCCACCTCGCCAAGCTCGAGCGCGAGGGGCTCGCGCGCGAGCAGGGTGGCCGCTGGACCGCTCCCCGCGCCAATACAATGCCGGTGTGAGCGCCATCTGCCCGCGGTGCGGCACCTCCCTCCCCGGGGGAGCGCAGTTCTGTTCCTCCTGCGGCTTCGCCCTGACGGAGGCGCGCGAGGAACGGCGTGTCGTCTCCGTCCTCTTCGGCGACCTCACCGGGTTCACCGAGATGTCCGAGCGGCTCGATCCAGAGGAGGTCAAGGCGATCGTCGATCGTGCCTTCGAGGGGCTCGCCGAGCTGGTCACTCTCTACGGGGGCCGGGTCGACAAG
The DNA here is from genome assembly GCA_016208485.1 of Acidobacteriota bacterium. Taxonomy (GTDB): domain Bacteria; phylum Actinomycetota; class AC-67; order AC-67; family AC-67; genus JACQXY01. The sequence goes on from JACQXY010000018.1 coordinate 18,559, forward strand.
GTCCTCGGCGACGAGATCATGGCAGTCTTCGGCGCGCCGCAGGCGCACGAGGACGATCCCGAGCGCGCGGTGCGCGCCGGGCTCGAGATGCAGCGGCAGCTCGCGCGGTTCTCGCGCGACCTCGAGCGGGACCGGGACGTGCGGCTCCGGATGCGGATCGGCATCAACACCGGCGAGGTGGTCGCCGGTGTCCTCGGCGGCGGCGACGCCTACACGGTCCTCGGCGACGCGGTGAACATCGCCAAGCGCATCGAGAGCGCGGCGGAACCCGGGCAGACGCCCGTTGGCGAACCGACGTACGTGGCGACCGCGGGGTGCATCGAGTACCGCGACCGGCCGCCGGTCGTGGCGAAGGGCAAGCAGGAGCCGCTCCAGGTGTGGGAGGCGCTCGCCGAGCGCGTGCTGCCCGGCACGCACGAGCACCGGCGCACGGAGGCTCCGCTCGTCGGCCGGGACGAGGAGCTGACGGTCCTGGACGCGCTCGCCCGCATCGTCGAGCGGGACCGCCGCACGCTCGTGGTCACGATCGTCGGAGACGCCGGCATGGGCAAGAGCCGGGTCGCCGAGGAGTTCGCCCGCCGGCTCGAGCCGCGCGGCCGGGTGGTGGCCGGGCAATCCCTTCCCTACGGCATGGCGTCGCCGTGGTTCGCCCTGGAGGAGATCGTGCGCTCGGCGCTCGACGTCGACCCGGAGGCGTCCCCCGAGATCGCGCGCGCTCGGGTCGCCGAGCGCCTCGCGCACCTCGGTCTCACCGGGGAGACCCAACGCCTGCTGCGGATCGCGCGGCTGGCGGAGCCGGCTCCGGCCGGCGCGGTTGCGCGCAGCGGCGGGCCGGCGGCCGGCAGAGGTGTGCGCCCGGGGACGGAGGCGCTCGACGCGTCGCTCGCGCTGCTCCGGGCGCTCGCCGGGCGCGAGGATCTGCTCGTGCTCGCCTTTCACGAGGCGCACTGGGCCGAGGACGAGCTGCTCGACTTCGTCGCCACGCTGTCGGACCGCGCGCGGGACGTCCCGCTCATGGTCCTTTGCCTCGCGCGCACCGAGCTGCTCGAGCGCCGCCCGGCGTGGGCGGGGCGCCCCGGCTCGCTGTTGCTGCAGCTCGAGCCTCTCCCGCACGATCGGGCCGAGGAGCTCCTCGACGCGCTGCCGGAGGCCGGCGCGATCCACCCGGCCCTGCGCGAGCGCGTGCTCGAGCGCGCCGGCGGGAACCCGTTCTACCTCGAGGAGCTGGTCCGGCTCCTCGTCGAGCAGCAGGCGATCGGCGTGCGCCCGACGGTGCTCGCCGTCCCCGGCAGCGTCCAAGGGATCGTCGCCGCGCGCCTCGACGGGCTCGCGCCCGACGCGAGGCGGCTCCTGCAAGCGGCGTCGGTCGCCGGCGACCAGTTCTGGCCGGGCGCCCTGGAGCGGCTCGAGCCCGACCTCGGGGGCCCCGAGATCGGGATGCTGCTCGAGGCGCTCTCCGGAAAGGACCTGGTGGAGCGGAGCGAGCCGTCCCGGATCCCCGGCCAGGCGGAGCTCCGGTTCCGCCAGACGATCGTGCGCGAGGTGGCGTACGCGGGCATCCCCAAGCAAGCGCGCGCCCGCGCGCATGCCACCGTCGCCGGGTGGCTCGAGGACGTCACGTGCGCGTGCGGGCGCGAGCGGGAGTTCTACGACCTGGTCGCGCACCACTACGAGCGCGCGACCATGCTCGCGCGCGAGGTCGGCGCCGAGGTCGAAGGGGCCGCTGCGAAGGCGCGGGAGTACCTCGAGCGCGCGGGCGACGAGGCGCGGCGGCTCGACGCCGCCACCGCCGCGAGCGAGTTCTACGAGCGGGCGCTCGCGCTCGCCTCGGGCGATGCCGACCGGCTTCACCTCGAGCTGCACCTTGCCGAGGCGCTCGTCGGCTGCTGGCGCCCGGCCGAGGCCGAGCATCACCTGTCCCGCGCCCTCGACGACGCGCGGCGGGCGGAGGACCTCCGGTTGGAGGGCAAGGCGTTGCGTCTCCTCGGAGACCTGCTCCGGATGAAGGGAGAGGTGGATCGGGCGCGCCCGCACCTGGAGCGCGCGCTCGAGATCGCGAAGGAGATGGGCGACGCCCCGGAGGAGGTCGAGGGCCTCCGGTCGCACGGCCTGGCCGACCTCTTCCAGGGCAGGCTGTCGGCTGCCGCTCTGTGGTTCCGGCAGTCGCTCGCCCGCTCCCGCGACATCGGCGACCGCCGCGCCGAAGGGTGGAGCCTTCAGAACCTCGCTTGGGCGAACATGGAACTCGGCCGCCTGGACGAGGCCATGGTGAGCGCGGACGAGGCCGCCGCGGTCTTCGCCGGCCTCGGTGACATCGAGGGGGTCGGGTGGTCGGCCGGGCTGCGCGCGTGGATCCTGGTGTTCCAGGGCAAGCTCTCGGAGGCGAACGAGACCGAGGTGCGCCTCGAGGAGGCGCTGTCGGCGGCCGGTCAGGTGTCGGCGGCCGGCCTCGCCGGTTTCGGCATCGCGATCGGGCGGGTGCTCCGCTCGATCATCGCCCTCTCGCAGGCGCGCCTCGGCGAGGCGGAGGCGCTCGCGCGCAGCGCGCTCGCGGTGTTCGAGGACACCCTGCGTCCGTGGGGGAGCGCGATGGGGCGCTACCCGCTCGGGATGGTCGCGATCATGCGTCGCGAGAACGCGGAGGCGCGCCGGATCCTCGACGAGGCGCTCCAGGCCGGCCGGCAGGCCGGCGACCCGCTCGTGCTCGCGCTGAGCGAGTTCGCGATGGGCCTCGCCCTCCTCGAGGACGGGGACGTCGACGGCGCCGAGCGCTGGCGGCGCCAAGCGTGGGAACGCACCGAGCGCGCGCAGGTGCAGTGGATCCGGAACGCGGGCCTGCGCTGGCTGGAGGGGAGGATCCTGTGGGCGCGCGGGCATCCCGAGGAGGCTCGCGCGGCGTTCGAGGAGGCTGCCCTCCTGCGCGGGCACGGTTTCGCGATGCGGGCCGCCGTCGAAGCGGATCTCGCGCTTCTCCTGTGCGAAGTGGGCGAGCCGGCCGCCGCGGTGGACGCCGCGCGCCGGGCGGTCGACACGGCGGGTGAGGACGTGCTCGCGCGCGCCCAGGGGTTGCGGGCGCTCGGGCGCTCTCTCGCCGAGGCGGGCAAGCCGGCCGACGGGGAGGCGGCCCTTCGAGAGGAGCTGGCGCTGCTCGCCGCCAGCGACTGGGAGCAGGAGCGGGTGCTCGCGCTCGCCCAACTCGCGCGGAACCTCGACGTCCTTCACCGCCGCGGCGAGGCCGGCGAGGCGCGTGCCGCCGCCCGGGCGGCGCTCGGGCGGCTGCCGGCGGGCGCGAGCCTGGGGTCCCTCGAGGACGCGATCGGCCCGCAGGCCGGATGATGCGGAGCCCCCGAAGCATGGGGTGGATTCCGGCGGATTCTGCCTGTAGGGTCGCTGCGGAAGCCACGCCGGTGGGGGGAAGGAGGACTCATGTTCAAGAAGATCCTCGTCGGTACCGACGGCTCCGACTCGGCGGCGAAGGCGGTCGAGCACGCGCTCGGGCTCGCCAAGAAGACCGGAGCGGAACTCCTGGTGGTCCACGCCTACCCGAGCCCCGGCCAGGAGTCGGGACCGCCGTTCGGTCCCGCGGAGCCGACTCCCTACGTCGAGATCGGCAAGAGCATCCTGCAGGACGTCGAGAGGCGCTTCGCCGGCGCGAAGCTCCGAACTCTTCTCCGGGAGGGTGCGCCTGAGGACGTCATCGTCGAGGCCGCCGAGGACGAGGGGGTCGATCTCGTCGTCGTCGGCAACCGCGGCATGGCAGGCACGAAGCGATTCCTGCTCGGCAGCGTCCCGAACCGCGTCTCGCACCATGCGCCCTGCACGGTTCTGATCGTCCACACCACTTGACCGGCGACCGAGCGGCCGGCTCGGGAGCGAGCACGACTGACGAAAGGGGCGAGTCGATGTACCGGAAGGTCTTGATGGCCACGGACGGCTCCGCGACCGCGTCGAAGGCCGTCCGTCTCGGAGCCGATCTGGCACGGGCCGTCGGCGCCGAGGCGATCCTGCTCCACGTGGGCGAGGCGGACCGGGGTCGCGAGGTGCTGAGCGGCGTGTCGAAGGAGGTCGGCAAGGGGCTCTCGGTCTCCACGCGAACGGTGCAGGGCGATCCCGCAGATAAGATCATCGAGGTCGCCGAGGCGGAGGGAGTGGACCTCATCGTCGTCGGCAATAAGGGGATGACCGGCGCCTCGCGATTCCTGCTTGGGAGCGTGCCGAACCAGGTCTCGCACCATGCGCCCTGCCACGTGCTGATCGTCAAGACGACCTGACGCGCGGCCCTCGCGCGCGCCTCACGCCGGCGACCCTCCGAGGAAGCGTCCGACCAGCGCGGCGAACTCCGCGGGGCGATCGAGCATCGAGAGGGGCTCGGGCCAGATTCGCACCTCGGCTCCCGGCAACAGCTCCCCGAGCCTGCGCGCCACCGCCGCGGGGTGGATGGGGTCGCCCTCGTGGCCGAGCACGAGCGCCGGCGCGGCCACTCGGCGAAGCGCCTCCGAGTCGGCCACCGGAGCGGGTCCTGCCGCGAACGCGCGGAGGGCGCGGGAGACCCCGGTTGCGTTCATTCGCATCACGCGCCGGCGCACGAGCGCTCGCCAGCGAGGTCGCCGCTCGAACAGCGGCGCGAACTCCGGCGCCGCGAGGAGCATCTCCGCGACCGCGTCGAGGTCCCCGGTCTCGAGGCGCTCGGCGAAGGCGATGAAGGAGTCGGCGGCTTGCCGGGCCGATGAGTCGATGGAGGCGGGGATGAAGAAGGCCACTCGCTCGAACCGGTCCGGGTGGTCGGCGAGCAGGTTCATGATCGCGCCGGCGCCCATCGAGACTCCGAACGCGCGCGTAGCGCCGAACCGGTCGGCGACGGTCTCCAGGTCCCGGCGCATCGCGTCGTGGCCGTATCCCGCCCGCTCCGGGGGGGAGTCGCTCCGGCCGTGCCCCCGGAAGTCGAAGAGGACCCGGGTGCCCGGCGCGCGCGCGGCCATCGGCGCAACTTCGTCCGCCGAGGATGTGACTCCGTGCGCGAACACCGTGACCGGCTCGCCCTCGCCGCGCCGGTCCACCCACAGCCGGCAGTCGGGGCCGGCGACGAACGGCATGGGCCCAGCGTACCGGAGCCCTGCGGCCTCATCCCGGGTGGCGCTATTGTGAGGGCATGGTGGAGCCAAGGCGGATGCGGGACCTCGAGAGCGGCCAGTCGGTCCGGATGACGGCCGATCGCGTCCTGATCAAGAAGCCGACCGACGGCGAGCGTCACTCCAAAGGCGGGCTCGTCATCCCCGCGACCGCGGCGAGCGTCAACCGGCGCTGCCAGTGGAGCGAAGTGGTCGCCGTGGGCCCGAACGTGCGCAACATCGAGCCGGGTGACTCCGTTCTCCACCTGCCCGAGAGCGGCCTCGAGGTCGAGATCCGGCGCGAGGAGTACGTGCTCCTGCGCGAGCGCGACATTCACGCCGTCGGGAGCCTCCGCGGCGACGCCGGCACCGGGCTCTACCTGTAGTTCCCTCCGGTCACGGTCCCGCTCTGTCGAGCTTGAGGGCTGTGTGCAGGGCCGGGAAGGAAAGAGAGGAGTCCGCGGCGAATTCTGTCTCGACCGAATCTCGAAGGGAGAGCCATGCGCCGGACCATCTTCGCCTCGACCGCTCTGACCTTGCTGCTCATGCCGAGCGCCGGAGGCGCGAACCCGGTCACCCAGGACCCGTGCCCTGGCATCGTGACCGATCCGGTGGTCTGGAAGCAGCTCGGGGGCGACGTCCTGGAGAACCTCCTGTTCGACTCGGACTCGCTCTGGGTGTCCGACGGCACCGCGCGCGCCGTGCGCCGGTTCGGCCCCTCGGGGGCCGAGGGCACGGGCTTGACCGGCGTTGACTCGCCCGGCGGCCTCGCCACCGGACCGGACGGCCTGATCTATGCGGGGATCGGCAACTCGCTCGCCAACTCGCTGACGCGCAGCGGGCTGGGGAAGGTCGTGCGGTTCAGTCCTTCCAACCCGAACGGGAGCGTCGAGACCTACTCGTCGGGGTTCAACATGCCGAACGGGCTCACGTTCGGGCCGGGCGGCGAGATCTTCATCTCGAACGATCTCGACTACGGGCTGATCAGGATCACGCCCGCGACGGCGCCCGCGCCGTGGGCCGAACTCTCCCACGTTTGGGGGACGAACGGGCTCGTCGTCGATCCCGCGGGCGTGAACCTATACGCTGCCGTCACGTTCGACCAGCGCTCACCGATCGTGCGCGTGCCGCTCGATGGTTCGGGGGCGCACGCGATCGCCGCGCAGCTCTCCGTAGGCGCGGCGTCGCTCGAGCCCGCCGTCTACACCGACGGCGACCCCTCGAAGCCGCTCCTTGTCAAAGGCCTCGACGACATGACGCGCGACGCCGCCGGCACGCTGTACGTGGTCGGCAACGGGAGCGGCGAGCTGCTGCGAGTGGATCCGGCTACGGGCGGGTCGTGCCTGATCGCCTCCGGGTTCCAGAACCCCTCCAGCGTTCGGATCGCGCCGCCGGCGTTCGCGCTCGCCGGCCCCGCGCTCACGTTCTTCGTGACGGAGTTCTCCGGCGCGATCCAGGTGGTCGGCTACACGCCCTAGAGCGTCTGCCCTACTTCGACGCGCCGGCCAGGGGTCGAGGTCCCATCTCTAATCGGACGAATACGTATAAACCTGCTGATCCTATAGCGCGTATGCGTTATCGAGTCGTGCCCTGAAAGACCCTTTCGCGAAAGATACTAAGGCGTAGCATCTACCGGCAAAGAGGAAGAGCCGCTGGTCCGAGGCGATTGAGCTGGGAGCAGAGGCGAGCGGCGAGAGAAAGGAGGCGCGCGGCAAGAGGTCGTTCGTCCGTCTTTTCAGCCGAAGGGAGAGGTCATGGTCAAGAAGATCGCTGCTCTGCTCGTGCTCCTGCTTGCGCTCGGCATGGTTCCCCTGCTCGCGCAGGCTGACCCGGATGACGTGGTCTGCGCCCTCACCCCCGCCGGCAAGGCGTGTGTGGACCCCGACGAGGCCGCGGTCGCGGTCGACGGCGCGAAGACCAACCCGAACCCGCTCGACGGCTACGTCGTCGTGTACGGCGTGGATGGCAAGATCTGCCGCTCGGACAACGGGGGGTGGGACGACGACCCGAAGGACCCCGGCGAGACCTGCCAGAAGATCTAACCCGACCGTTCTTGCGAAGGGGACCGGCGCCTGCCGGTCCCCTCTTCGCGTGGGCCACACGTACCGCGTGACGCAAGCCGCGCAGGCGCTTGGGGCGCCTTGTGCGATGCACAACCAAATTCTCCCTCCTGACGATTGACGCTCGCCGCGCCCAGGGCGGAAACTTCGTCGCTCCCGGACCCAACGGGGGTCCAGGAAGAACCAACGGAGAACCAACGGGGGTTCCAGAAGAACCAACGGGGGTTCCAGGAAGAGGGGGGGAAAGGGCATGCGACGCATGCGAAGGAGTTTCGCGGTCCTCGCGGTATCCGGCGCGCTTGTGGCCGGGCTGACGGGGACGGCGGAGGCGAAGCCGCCCGGCGGTTCCGCTGGAGGCGTCATCCCGAACCACTGGATCGTGGTGTTCCGCGACGGCGCCGTCACGAACGTACCCGCCGCCGCCCGGGCTCTCGCGGTCCAGCACGGCGGCCACGTCGGTCACGTGTACCAGCACGCCCTGCGCGGCTTCTCGATCGAGGCCAGCCCGGCGCAGGCCGCGCGGCTGGCGCGCGACGGGCGCGTCGCCTACGTCGAACCCGATCGGGTCGCGAGTGTGGCGGCCACGCAGCCGAACCCGCCGTGGGGCCTCGACCGGATCGACCAGCGCGACCTCCCCCTGTCGGGCACCTACACCTACAACGCGACCGGCGCCGGTGTGCACGCCTACATCATCGACACCGGTATCCGGTTCACTCACTCGGAGTTCGGGGGCCGCGCGACGAGCGGCTACGACGCGATCGACGGCGGCACGGCCGACGACTGCAACGGCCACGGCACCCACGTCTCCGGCACGGTGGGCGGCGCGACCTACGGCGTCGCGAAGTCGGTCTCGCTCGTCGCCGTGCGGGTGTTCGACTGCAGCGGGAGTGGACAGGCCTCGACCCAGATCGCCGGTATCGACTGGGTGACGGGCAACGCGGTCAAGCCCGCCGTGGCGAACGCGAGCTTCGGCACCCTTTATGGCACGAACCCCGCGGTGGACGCGGCGGTCAGCAACTCGATCGCGTCGGGGGTCACCTACGCCATCGCGGCCGGCAACGGCCTCGGCAACGGCCTCCTGGGGCAGGATGCCTGCAACTACTCACCGGCGGACGTCCCGACGGCCATCACCGTCAGCGCCACCGACTCGAGCGACGTCAAGCCCTTGTTCGCGAACTACGGGGCCTGCGTCGACATCTTCGCCCCGGGCGTCAACGTCCCCTCGGCGTGGTATACGAGCGACACGGCGACCTATAACGATACCGGCACGTCGATGGCGTCGCCGCACGTCGCCGGCGTCGCGGCGCTGTACCTCCAGGGGAACCCCGCGGCGACGCCCTCCGCGGTCGCGAGCGCGATCGTCGCCGGCTCGACCCCCAACAAGGTCCAGAGCCCGGGAACCGGGTCACCCAACCGCCTGCTGAACACGCAGTTCATCGGCGGCGGCGCCACGAACAACCCGCCGGTTGCGAACTTCACGTCCTCGTGCACAGGGCTCGGCTGCACGTTCACCGACGCGAGCACCGACTCCGATGGAACCGTGGCCGCGTGGTCGTGGAACTTCGGTGACGGCGCGACCTCGGCGGCGCGCAACCCGTCCCACGCCTACGCGGCGGGCGGTACGTACACCGTCACGCTGACCGTGACCGACAACGGCGGAGCCACGGGAACGGTGAGCAAGCCGGTGAGCGTCTCCTCCGGCGGCGATCCCGACCCCGGCACGCCGACGCTCACGAACGGCGTGGCCACCACCGACACGAACGGCGCCGGCGGCACGTGGAAGTACTACAAGATCCAGGTGACGAGCGGGCGGCCGCAGTTGAACGTCGTCCTGTCGGGCACGGCGTCTTGCGGCCTCTTGTCCTGCGACCCCGACCTCGACCTGTTCGTGCGTCCCGCAGCGAAGCCGACGACGACCGCGTATTCGTGCAAGAGCGATTCGTCGACGGCCAACGAGTCGTGCACCTTGTCCTCGCCGGCCGCCGACTGGTGGTACGTCGGCGTCTACGTCTACTCGGGCACGACTTCGATCACCTACAGCATCAAGGCAACCGCCTGACGAAGACGGCCACCGGATCCGGGCAGGGGCCTCGGCCCCTGCCCGGATCACGGCTCGGCGAGCATCACGGCGAACCCGGCGATCGTCCGCAGCGGAGCCGCACGCGGCGGGCGCAGCGATCCTCGGCGTTCCGGCGCTCGGAGATGTCGTCGACCAGCCCTGCGAAGCGCGCCGGCCGCTACGCGGCGGTGACCTTCGACCAGCGCTCGCCGGGCGCCGGAATCCTGTTCGCGGTCGGCAACGGGAGCGGCGAGCTGCTGCGAGTGGATCCGGGTGGCCGGCTACACCCCCTGACCTCCGCTGGACCCGCCGCCGACCGGGGAACCGCTACCATTGCTCCGGGGGCGGATCGCGAGGGGGTCTGGACACGGGAGCGAGGAGGCCCGACCCAGCCGGGGAGTCGGCGCCCTCGGGCGCGACGATCCTTGCCGCCGTGGCCGCGCGCGTCGACCGGGACGACGCCGCCGAGCGGATAACCTCCGCCATCCGCGCGCAGATCGAGCCCTACCGCCGCCTGCCCGAGGACGTGGTGCGTGGGGAGGTGCGGCTCAACGTTCGCACGAACGTGGATCTGGTCCTCGCGATGCTCGAGGGCCGGGAGATCGGGACCGAGGACCTCGAGCCGTTCCGGGCGGCCGCCAGGGAACGAGCGGATGAGGGGGTGCCGCTCGACGACGTCCTGCACGCCTACCGGCTCGGCGCCCAGGTCGGGTGGGAGATCCTCGCCGGGGCCGCGACGCCGGAGGAGGCGCGCGTCATGCTCCAGAGCGCGAGCCTGGTCCTGGACTGGGCGGAGCGCGTGTCGGCGGATGTCGCGCGGACCTACCTCGCCGAGCGGCGGGACGTCCTTTCGGAGTGGGAGACCCAAGCGCGCCGCCTCCTCGGTGCCCTCGCCGCCGGAGGGTCCATCGACGCCGGGGAGATCCGGGCGGCCGGAGTCGTGGGGTTCACGCCGGCGGACCTCTACCGGCCTTTCGCGGTGGGAGCGCCCGGAGGGGCCGCGATCCACCGGAGGATCGCCGAGGAGCTTCGCGCGCGGGGAATGCTGGCCGTCCCCGAGGCAGACCGGACGGTGGGTGTCGCGGCTGCCGGCTTCGCCGGGTCGTGGCCGGGCGACTGCGGCGGGCAGATCGTCGTCATCGGAGACCCAACCGCCCCGGCGGGGCTCGGGGAGGCCCTCGAGGAGGTGCGCCGGACCTGCGACCTCGCTCGTCGCCTGGGGCGGCTGGGCGAGGTGACGCCCCGGATGTTCATCCCCGAGCTGCTCCTTGCGGGCTCTCCCCGGCTTTCCCGCATGGCCGGCCGGGTGCTCGATCCGCTCACGCACAACCGGCGGGGCTACGCCGATCTCCTGCAGACCCTCCAGGCCTTCATCGCCTGCGGCTTGGACCGGCGACTGGCCGCCGCCCGGCTCCACGTCCATCCGAACACCCTCGGCTACAGGCTCCGCCGCGCGGAGCAGATCACCGGGCTCCGCCTCGACTCGGCGGAGGATCTGTGCGTCCTCACGCTTGCCTTGAAGACGAGGCAGCTCGGGGCCGAGGAAGGCTCGTCCGGCGCGCAGGGGCCTGGGGCGCCTTGTGCGATTCACAACCAAATTCTCCCTTCTGACGATTGACGCTCGCCGCCCGCGGGCCGAAACTTCGTAGCTTCCGGACCCAGTGGGGGTTCCAGGAAGAAAGGGGGAAAGGGCATGCGGCGCATGCGAAAGAGTCTCGCGGTCCTCGCGGTATCCGGCGCGCTCGTGGCTGGGCTGGCGGGGACATCCGAGGCTCACATCAGCCTTGTCGGCTTCAGCATCTGGCCGTCCTGCGTGGCCCCGGGCGAGGTGGTCAACTACCGAGTGGACATCAACCAGAGCCACTGGTACCACGTCCACACGCTGTACGTGTACGTCGAGGTCGCGCAGGCTCAGACGGGCCTGGTCATCTACCGGTCCCCGGACTACGGTCCGTATTCCATCCCTGTTGGGAACTGGACGACGGGGGACAAGCAGTCGGACCCACTCCCGCTGTGGACGCCGTCCGGCGACTACAACATCGTGCTGCACCTCGGCTCGTCTCGGGGCGGCAGTGAATGGGCGACCGCCGCAAGGGGGATCAGAGTGCGGCCCACCATGCTGCTCTGCGCCGTGTAGGAGGAGTTGGCTGGGGACGGGCGGTCGCGCGCGCGGCCGCCCGCTTCATGTCTCGGGGCAAGTCGGCAGGACCGGAGGAAAAGGACGAGGTTGGGGGATGTTCGAGGAGGAGAAGACGAGTTGGAGCCCGAATACGTGCTGGACCTCTTCATGGGGTTCGGACCCGAGGGAGATCGGGCCGGGAATCGAGGTCGATATAGTCCATCGGTCCTAAGGGGCCGGATGGTGCATCGGGGAGAGCGGTGGGAGGAAGGGGGACGAGAAGTAGCGCGCGGCAAGAGGTCGTTCGTCCGTCTTTTCAGCCGAAGGGAGAGGTCATGGTCAAGAAGATCGCTGCTCTGCTCGTGCTCCTGCTTGCGCTCGGCATGGTTCCCCTGCTCGCGCAGGCTCACCCGGAGGACGAGCAGTGCACCGGCAGCACCCCGGCCGGGTGGGCGTGTGTGGACCCCGACGAGGGCGAGGTTGAGGTCGACGGCGCCGCGACCAACCCGGACCCGCTCGACGGCTATGTCGTCGTGTACGGCATCGATGGGAAGATCTGCTACTCGAGCAGCGGGGGGCCGGACGACTACCCGCCGAGTCCCGACGAGGAGTGCCAGGCGCTCTAGCCCGACTGTTCTTGCGGAGGGGACCGGCGTCTGCCGGTCTCCTTTCGCGTCAGGTGAAGACCGACAGCGCGGTGCATGACGCGAGCAGGTCGAAGTCCCGGTCCCGGTGCAGGAGCGGTGCGCCGGCGCGGACGCATGGCGCCGCGATAAGGCAATCGAGCGTCTTGCGGATGGTGACCCCGGCTCGCCGTGCCTGCCGGTAGAGGCTCGCGGCCAGGGCGAAGTCGTCGAGAGTCTCCAGCCGCAGCACGGGGAACAGGCGGATGTAGCTATCGACTCGGCGGACCTCGTCACGTGCGCCCTGCGCGGCTGCGGTCGAGGTCGCCCTCCCAGCGCACCTTGCCCTTCAGGGACACGATCCCCGCCCGCCGGTGCCGCGCGACCAGTTCGCGCAACGCGAGGTCAACCGTCTCACGCTTCGTCTTCGCGCCCGTGAGCCGCTGCGCCTCACGCATCACGTCGTCGTCGATCTCGATGTTGGTTCGCATACACCCAAGGATACACCTTGGGAGGGCGGTACGTACACATCCCTCGTCACACGTACCGCGTGACGTAGCCGCGCCGCCGCAGCGTGGCGAACATCGCGCGCGCGAACATCGCGGCCGCGACCAGGTAGGCGAGATCGAGCGCGAGCGCCATGCCGAGGCGGTCCCAGGGCACCGGGCCGCCGGCGATCACCTCGCGCATCGCCTCGAAGACCCGCGCGAGCGGCAGTCCCTGCGCCACGGCTTGAGCCCACCCGGGCAGGACCGTCACCGGGTAGTACACGGCCGACAACGGCATCAGCATCCCGCCGATCCCCCAGGCGAGCACGTTCGCGCGGTGGCCGAATCGCACAATGAGCCCGAGCACCGCGAGCGACATGGCGACCCCGAAAATCATGATCACCGCGAGGCACGGCACGAGCGCCGGGCCGAGCGAGAAGATCCCGAACCGAAACAGGGTCCAGGCCACCACCGCCATCGCCGTCCATCCGACGGCGAGTTGGGCGATGGTCCACAGGATCGCGCCGGCGATGTACTCGCCCGGACGGATCGGCGAGGCGAGCAGGCTGATCAGGTTGCGCGACCAGACCTCGTGGAGGAACGCCGTCGAGATGCCCATCTGCGTGCGCCAGAGCAGCGCCCACAGCAGCGCGCCGCCGAGCAGGAGCCCGACGGGGACCGGCAGGTCGATCTGGCGGCGCTGGAGGAAGGTGGCGAGAAGCCCCCACAGGAGCAGGTCGAGGAAGGCCCAGTAGAGGATGTCGAAGACCTCGTCGGGCGAGTGCCGGATCACGTACCAGTGCCGCCGGAAGACGGCTCGAATCCTTCTCGCGTTCATGCGCGCGCCTCCGCCGCGATCGTCAGGAACGTCTCCTCGAGGTCCGAGGCGCCGTAGCGCTCGGTCAGGCCGCTCGGCGATCCGTCGGCGACGACCCGCCCCCGGGCGATGAACACCACGCGCCGGCACAGCCGCTCGATGTCGGCCATGTTGTGGGACGTGACGAGGATCGTGAAGGGCTCGGCGGCGTGCTCGGCGGCGAGGATCCTCCGGACTCGTCCGGCCATCTCCGGGTCGAGGGAAGCCGTCGGCTCATCGAGGACGAGCAGGCGGGGCCGGTTGAGGAGGGACCGGGCGAGGATCACGAGCGTCTGCTGCCCGCTCGACAGGTCGGAGGGCATCCGGCCGGCGAGCGACTCGATCTCGAACATGCCGATCAGCTCGTCGATGCGTCCGCGCCGCGCGCCGTACAGATCGGCGTAGACCCGCAGGATCTCACGGACGGTGAGCCGGTACGGCAGCCCGAGGTAGGTCGCGGCGAAGTTCGAGCGCTGGAGCGCCGCGACCCGGTCCCGTGGCAAGCGGCGGCCGAGCAGGCGCACCTCGCCGCCGTCCGGCGCGGTGATTCCCAGCAGCATCATGATCGTCGTGGTCTTGCCCGCGCCGTTCGGCCCGAGGAGGCCGACGACGTCGCCGTCCTCGACGGTGAGATCGACCCCGCGCACTGCGTGGACATCCCGAAACGACTTGGTCAGACCGGTGGCTTGGATAGCGTGCATGACGGCGACTCCTTCGGTCGGGGAATTGGCGGTTGGGGAACTGGCGGTCGGGGAACTGGGGCGACGACCCATCGCCCCCCGCTCAGGCGCCGGGGGCTCCGCTCGTGAAGCGGAGGGCCCCGGCCGCAAGGAGGGCCGGTCGTGCGCGGAAGGATCTAGCGCCGTCTCACGATCAAGCAGCGTATCAGGCTCGTCAATCGCTTTTCCTGGGTCATTGGGGCCGGCACCGCCGAGGGTGCGATGCGAGGGCGGAGAGGTACACTGGGACCCGATCGCCGGGTGGAGGTTCGAGCATGACCATCGGTCCCGAGGAGACGCCGTCTCTCACGCCGGCGGCGTTTGAGCGGCTCAAGGCGGAGCTGGAGGATCTGACGACGGCCGGGCGCGCGGCGATGGCCGAGCGGCTGCTCCGCGCGCGCGAGATGGGCGACATCCGCGAGAACGCGGAGTTCGACGAGACGAAGAACCAGCAAGGGATGCTCGAGGCGCGCATCCGGCAGCTTCAGTATCTGGTCAAGCACGCTCGAGTCGTGGACGCGCCCGTCGCCTCCGAGGAGGTGGTCCCCGGCATCCTCGTCACCCTTGCCGCGGTGGAGGATCCCGAGGCCGACCCGGAGGTCTACCTCATCGCGTCCTCGAACGAGGAGCGCGCTCCGGGGGCGAGGACGGTCACGGTGCGGTCTCCCCTCGGACAGGCCCTGGTCGGGCGCCGTGTGGGGGAGCACGTGACCTACGAGGCGCCGGGCGGCGCCTTCACCTACCAGATCGTCTCGCTCGGGTTCCCCGGCGCCTGACGGATTACGCCCGCCTCCCGGATTGCCCGCCCGCGGCAGGGGAGGGAGTATGCCCGCGGCGAATCTTTGGGGGAGCACCTCGAACCTCAGTGACTACGCCGACGGGTGCACGAGCGCGCAGTGCGTGGGACCGCCTGATTGACAAGTGTTACCTTGCGCGATAACGTTTCTCATGCCGAAGATCCGGCGGGGGAACCACCTGTTCCTTTCCTGGGCGGGCGATCACGGTCCCCGGCATGTTCACGTCTACCGTGACCGACTCCTCGTGGTGAAGTGGGACTTGGACCGGTGGCGGCCGATGAAGGGGGAGGCAACGAGGCAGGTGCTCCGGTACCTCCGCGATCTAAGGGATGAGGGGTTGCTGTGAAGATCCTCGATGTTGTCGCCAACAACCGTCGGCGGGTGTTCGAGGTTCGCACTCGCCGTGACATGTTCGCCTTCCCTTACTCCGAGTGCGATCCGCTGCCATCGCCGGGCGACCGCCTGGTCGAGGTATTTGTTGACTCAGAATTGGGGCGAGACGGATTCAGCTACGAGCTCGAGTCCGGTGCGCAGGGGAGCATCCACATCGATGCCGTGCTCGAGTACAACGAAGATCCCGCCTACATGGCGGAACTCGCTCTCTATCGGCTCACGACGGAAGCGCAGGAGAAGTTCGAGCAGTCGCCCCTGTCGGCGCGCGAGGTTGCTCGCCGGCTGGGGACGTCGCCGGCGCAGCTCTATCGTCTCCTCGACCCCACTAACTACACGAAGTCCCTCAAGCAGATGATCGCCC
This sequence comes from Acidobacteriota bacterium, assembly GCA_016208485.1. Classification (GTDB taxonomy): domain Bacteria; phylum Actinomycetota; class AC-67; order AC-67; family AC-67; genus JACQXY01. Next base: position 34,142 of record JACQXY010000018.1, read on the forward strand.
TGCTCTGTGTGCTCGGATACGAAGTCGACATCGGCCTCTCGGCCAGGCGCAGCGCCGGCTAACCTCTCACGACCGGACCTGTGATGGCCGTCCTGCGCTCAGGCGCGCCGGACGCGCTCGACCAGCTCGGCGGCGAGGTCGTAGCGGCCGAACGGCGGGATGAGGTAGATCCCGGAGGCGCGCCCGCGGACGCCGGCGACCAGCTCACTCGCGATCGCGAGCCCTTCCGCGCGCGGATCGGCCGCCGCCGCCATCCGGTCCCGGACGGCGGCGGGGATCTCGATGCCGGGCACCTCGTTGTGGAGGAACTCGGCGTGGCGAGCCGTCACGAGTGGGAGGATCCCGACGAGGATGGGGATCCCCACGGGGCCGTGGCGCGCTTCGTACGCGACCCGCAGGCGGTCGAGCTTGCCGGCGTCGTAGACGGGTTGCGAGAGCACGAAGTCGGCCCCGGCGCCGATCTTGCGCGCGAGCACGCGCACCTCGCGCTCTAGATCGACGGCGTTCAGGTCGAGCGCGCACCCCACGACGAAGCTCGTCGCCCCGCCGATCGAGGCGCCGGCGCGGTCCTGCCCCCGGTTGAACGAGCCCTTGACGAGCGCGACGAGACCCGACGCGGTGACGTCGGCGCGATCGGCTGCCTCAGGGACGTCTCCGATCGCCGTCGGGTCGCCCATGCAGGCGAAGAGGTTGCGGATACCGAGCGCGTGGGCGGCGAGCAGGTCCCCCTGGATGCGCAGGAGGTTCCGCCCGCGCGTCGGAAAGTGCAGCACACACTCGATCCCGGCCTCCCGCTGGATGAGGTGGCACGCGGCCCACGGGCTCATCCGCATCCGCGCCATCGGGCTGTCGGCGACCGAGATCGCGTCGGCGCCGGCCTCCGCGCACGTCTCGGCCGCGGCGACGAGGCGCGCGGCGGAGAAGCCGCGCGGCGGGTCCATCTCGATCGAGATCACGAAATCGCCGGAGCCGAGCGCGCGCGCGAGCCGTGTCGGCGGCTCGGGAGGTTCGGACTCGAGCGCCGGCTCCGGCTCGCGGGGGACCGGCTCGGGGCCCGAGGCGCGCGGGGCGGCGAGCGCCTCCGCGAGCGCGCCTGCCATCGCGCTGATGTGCGCGGGCGCCGTCCCGCAGCAGCCGCCGACGACCTGGGCGCCGGCCGCGACGAACGCCGCCGCGTGCGCGGCGAGGTAGGCGGGGGTCGCCGGGTAGGCGACGCGGCCGCCGACGCTCTGCGGGCCGCCTGCGTTCGGCTTGGCGACGAGCGGGATTCCGCCCGAGTGCGGGCGCATCGCCTCGATGAGGCGGAGCACCTGCGAAGGCCCCTGGGAGCAGTTGACCCCGAGCGCGTCCACGCCGAGCGCGGCGAGCCGGCGCGCGGCCTCGACGGCGGTCTCCCCGAGGAGCGTGCGGTCGTCGCGCGTGAACGTGAGGGTGGCAAGGACCGGCAGGTGCGTCTCCCGCGCGGCGAGAACCGCCTGCTCCAGCTCGGCGAGGTCGGTGTGGGTCTCGAGCACGAGCAAGTCCACGCCGCCATCCATGAGGGCGTTGATCTGCGCGGCGAAGGCCTCCCGCGCCTCTGCGCGCTGCACGCGTCCGTACGGAGCCAGGCGCACGCCGAGAGGGCCGACCGAGCCACCGGCTATCTCGGTCCCGGCCGCGCGCGCGAGCCGCGCTCCTGCGGCGCAGATGCTCCGCAGCCGGTCGGCGACCCCCGAGCGCGCGAGCTTGTAGCGATTGGCGCCGAAGGTGTTCGTGACGACGAGGCGCGCGCCGGCCTCGACGAACGCCCGGTGCACGCCCACCACGAGGTCGGGCGAGGAGAGGTTCAGGTCCTCGAAGCAGGCCTCGGGCGGGACTCCGGCCGCCATCAGGGACGTGCCGGTGCCCCCGTCGGCCAGGAGGGGGCCGCGGGCGAGGAGCGCGCGAAACTCTGCGGGGTTCACCGTTTCTCGGATGGTACCCGAACCTCTGATTCCGAGCCGAGGTTTGCCTCGCCTCCGCGGCCGCCGCGGTCGATCAGCGCGTGAGAGGCGAGCGGCCCTGTGCCCTTGGGGCCTCCGCGGGGCGCACGACTCGGATGTCCCGCATCGGGAAGTCGGCGATGCTGTCGGTCACCAGGACGGCGCCACGGGCCCGGGCCGTTCCCGCCACGAGCGCGTCGGCCACGGGCAGGGTCCGTCCTTTTCGAGCGAAGTCCGCCTGGTAGCAGCCCGCCCGCCGGGCAGCTTCCCTGGTCGTCGGGAGGAACTCGAGCCGGTCGAGCAGTGCTTCGGCGGCTCGACGCTCCCGCGGATGCAGCCCTCGCTCGATCTCGGCGATGCCGACGCAGGAGACACAGAGGGAGTGGCCGAGGTGCAGGATCGACAGCAGCGACACGGCGGCGTCCTCATCCCCACGCAGGTGATCGATCAGGACGGTAGTGTCCAGAAGGAAGCGGGTCATGGATCTCGCTCGGTCCTCCGGCCTTCGCGAACCCACGCGGCGGATGCCGACCGATCGCGCCAGTGGGGGTACCGCTTTCCCTCGGCTATCCCCTTGGTGGATCGCAGGGCCGTCTCGAGTTCGGCGCGAGCGAGCTTCTCCCGGGCGGCTTCCTCGATGAACCGGCTCCGACCGCGCTCGCCGACGACTCCGTCGATCGCCTCGAGCACCTCGTCGGCCATCACAACATGGGTGCGGGCCACCCCGACCTCCTTAAGTCCCACTGATGGTCCCACTCTAGCAACGGACCGCCCCGTGGGCAAGGGGGCCGGCGCGCCGGACGCGCTCGACCGGCTCGGCGGCGAGGTCGGATCGGCCGAACGGTGGGATGAGGCAGATCACGGAGGCGCGCGCGACTACTTCAGCGCAACGATGACGGCGATGGCGGCCAGGCCGAGAGCGACGCTTGCGGGAACCCAGACGCTGAGCCGGGAGACGGAGCCCTCGAGGCGCGAGACGGACTTCTCGAGGGCGCTCAGAGTGGTGATCACTTCCCCCAGAGTCAGCCCTTGTGTCTGAGTCAGCTCCTGGATGTCCTGCGGTTGTATCCCGGTCTGCCCCTGCCGCACGCCACTGTAGGGCCGGCGTACCGGCTCCGAAAGCTCGAAGAACTGAGTCGTGAGGAAAGGCGCCTGGTACGGAAGCGAGATCGCGTGGGGTGCGAGATTGATGACCCGCACAACGAGGATCCCCTCGAAGCCCGGATCGATCTGAGGCCCTGAGAGCATGAGGAGGCCCCGGCGCGCGAACTCGGAGCGAAGACCGATCTGCGCGGCCGTGCGGGCGCTCAGATGCACTCGCTCACGCGTCTCGACGATGGCGAACTCGCCCGGTTCGAGGACGATCAGCCCCCGGTCGGCAAGGTTCAGCAATTCTCGACCCGAGCTCGCGTAGGCGTGCTCGCCGACCCGCAGGTCGTAGCTCGCCGGCTGGAGCACGCCCTCGTCGAATGGTTCGATGCGAAGGAGGCCTTCCCCGATCGCCTGGCGAATCTGCTCATCTGTGAGCGTCAGGAACTCACCGCCTCCAGCGAGCGAACACACGTTCGCACCCCACGAGCGTACTGCTGTGAGATTCGTACGGCAAGCACGCAGGGGCATGAGGGCGGGGGGATATCGCGGCGGGGCCCCCGGCCGGGCCGCAACTTCCCCGAGCGTCACGTTGGG
>JACQXY010000011.1 GCA_016208485.1 Acidobacteriota bacterium
CTAGCCGGGTCTCTCACCGGACAGATCGATCGCCCGGCCGATGGGGTCATGGCTGCCTCCCTCCGAAAGGGGCGCGGGCCTGCCCGGAGAGACCGCGCCCTACGAGGGCAGGTCGCGCTCGATCTCCTCGCGGAGCGCACCGAGCACTTCTAGCTCGATCCGGTCCTTGGGGCGGCCGGCTGCCCGCTTCATTCGGATGAGGTCGTCGAGCGAGGTGACCAGGACCTGGAGCCCATCGAACTCCAGCGGCGTGGCGGCAGATGCAAGGTCGTTGTAGCCTGCCGTTCCGGCCGGAGTGCCGAGGCAGTCGAAGTCCCCCACGTCGGTGGCGAACGTGAAGTGATCGCCGTTCGCCAGGGTCTTCGCGTCGAGCAGGAAGGGGATGTCCTCGGGCGCCCCCCGGAGATGGGCGTGAAGAGCCCGGAGCGCCCGCGCGAGCCGCTCGAGGTTGTCGGGCGACCGGTCGTAGCAGATGGCGATGTCCTGGGTGATGGACGGGGAGCCGCGGGCTGCAGCCGCCATCCCTCCGATCACGACGTGTCGCACCTCGTGTTCGGCGAGAACATCGAGGATCCTGAGCGGGTCGAACCTCGCCATCAGCCGGCCCGGGCGCGATTGCGAATCCGGCGCATCTGTTCTGCTGCGAACGCGGCGTCTTCGATCCGCTGCCTGGGGGTCAGGAGCAGGCGCTCCCGGATCTGGGTCCGGTCGATGCCCTCTCCCAGTCTCGGGAGGACCTCGAGGTCCCAGCCGCACACGCGGAGGAGGGTCGCAAGGGTGCTCTGCCGCGGATCGACGAGACCAGCCTCGATCCGCCCGATCGTGGACTGGGGAACCCCCGCGCGCGCAGCCAACCCACGTTGGGTCAGCCCGGCGCGACGTCGCACCTGGACGAGCGCCTTCCCGGCATTCACGATGGCATGATAGCCTTTACGCTATCATACGTCAAGGAGTTGGGCAGTTGCGCTACTCCCCCGGCGTGAAGCGCAGGATTGGCAGGCGCGCGGCGCGCGCCTCGTCGGGGCGGCTCACCGGCGTCGTGTGCGGCGCGAGGTAGAGCGCCTCAGGATCGGAGTCGATCTCCCGGTCCACCGCGAGCATCGCATCCGCGAATGCGTCCAGGGTCTCGCGCGACTCGGTCTCGGTCGGCTCGACCATCATCGCCTCCTCGACCACGAGCGGGAAGTAGACGGTCGGGGGATGAACTCCGTGGTCGATCAAGCGCTTCGCGATGTCCATCGCGCGCGCGCCGCGCGCCTTCTGGCGGCGCGCGGAGAGGACGAACTCGTGCATCGGCTGGCCCGGGTACGCGAGGTCGAAGGTCCCGCGAAGGCGCGCGGCGAGGTAGTTCGCATTCAGCACGGCCATCTCGGAGACCCGCCGCAGGCCCTCGGGGCCGAGAGCGCGCACGTAGGCGGAGGCCCGTACGACGACGCCGAAGTTCCCGCCGAAGGTGTGGACGCGCCCGATGGAGCGCTCCCCCACCGGCGCCCAGTGGTACCGGCCGCTCGAGGGGTCGAGAGCCGGGCGCGGGCCGGGCAGGAAGGGGGCGAGGCGCTCCGAGACCGCGAGCGGTCCCGAGCCGGGCCCTCCCCCGCCGTGGGGGGTCGCGAAGGTCTTGTGCAGGTTCAGATGGACGATGTCGAAGCCCATGTCCCCCGGCCGGCAATGCCCGATGATGGCGTTGAAGTTCGCGCCGTCGTAGTAGAGGAGCCCGCCGGCGGCGTGCACGATCCTCGCTACCGACTCGATGTTCTGCTCGAACAACCCGAGGGTGTTCGGGTTGGTAATCATGAGCCCGGCGACGTCGGGTCCGGCCAGCCGCTCCAGGGCCGGGATGTCGACGAGGCCGCGGGAGTCGGACGGGACCTCGGCGACCTCATATCCGGCGAGGCGCACGCTCGCGGGGTTGGTCCCGTGCGCGGAGTCCGGGATGATGACCCGCCGGCGCGAGTCGCCCCGAGACTCGTGCCAAGCGCGCATCATCAGGAGCCCGGTCAGCTCGCCGTGGGCGCCGGCCGCCGGCTGGAAGGTGACGGCCGCCATGCCTGTGATCTCCCGCAGCGCGGCCTCCAGCTCGACGAGCAACTGGAGGGCGCCTTGGACCTGGGACTCGGGCTGCAGCGGGTGGACGCGGCGGAACCCGGGAAGGGCCGCGGCATCCTCGGCAAGCTTCGGGTTGTACTTCATTGTGCAGGAGCCGAGCGGATAGAAGCCGGCGTCCACTCCGTAGTTGCGGCGCGACAGCCTCGTGTAGTGCGCCACCAGGTCGCGCTCGGATACCTCCGGCAGCCGGGGCGCCGCGCGCCGCCGAAGGGCCGCGGGAATCGCGCCTCCAGGAGCAGCCGGGACGTCGAGCGCCGGGAGAGACCAAGCCCGCCGGCCGGGACGAGAGCGCTCGAAGATGAGCGGACTGATCCCGTCGGCGACCGCGGGCGGGGACTCGGGGCTCATCCCACCTCCTTGCAGGCGCGGGCGACCGACTCGGCGAGCCCGTCGATCTCCTCGTGGGTGCGGCGCTCGGTGACCGCCACGAGCAGGCAATCGTCGAACCCCCGGCCGGGCGCAAGCCTGCGAACGGGGAGCCCGGCGAGGTATCCGTCGGCGGCGCAACGCCCCGCGACGAGCTCTGGGTCGGCGGATAGGCGGACGGCGAACTCCTTGAAGATCGCCGCCTCGGTCGCCGGGTGGGCGCCGGCGACCTCGACCAAGCGGTCGCGGCAGTAGCGCGCTTTGGCGAGGCACCTCTCCCCCAGCTGCGTGAGCCCCTCGGGTCCGAGCCAGGCGAGGGTGACCGCAACGGCGAGCGCGGAGAGGGTCTGGTTGGTGCAGATGTTGGAGGTGGCCTTCTCGCGGCGGATGTGCTGCTCGCGCGCCTGGAGGGTGAGCACGAACGCGCGCCGCCCGAGCCGGTCGACGGTTTCCCCAACGATCCTCCCCGGCATCCGGCGCACGTCGGCCGTTCGGCAAGCGATGACCCCGACGTAGGGGCCGCCGAAGCTCAGGTGGTTGCCGAGCGGCTGGCCCTCGGCGACCACGATGTCGGCCCCGAGTGCTCCGGGGGACTCGAGCACCCCGGCAGAGGTGAGGTCGAAGTGCACGACGAGGCGCGCGCCGGCCGCGCGCGCGGCCCGGCCGAGCGACGGGAGGTCCTCGAGGCATCCGAGGAAGTTCGGGTGCTGCACCACGAGAGCCGCTGCTCCTTCGAGGAGGTTCGGCAGAGCCTCGAGCGACGCGGTGCCACTCCCCCACCCTGTCTCCCGGATCTCGACCCCGGTGCCCCGCGCGTGGGTGCCGAGCGTCTCGCGATAGAGCGGGTTGACCGGGCCGGCGAGAACCACCGCGCGCCGGCCGGTCGCCCCGACCGCCATGCCGACCGCCTCGGCAAGCGCGCTGCCGCCGTCGTAGAGGCTCGCGTTGGAGACATCGAGCCCGCAGGTCTCGGCCGTCATGGTCTGGTATTCGAAGAGCGCCTGCAGAACCCCCTGGGACAGCTCCGGCTGGTAGGGGGTGTAGGAGGTCGCGAACTCGCCTCGGGAGAGGAGGGCCCACACCACGCTCGGGACGTGGTGGTCGTAGGCGCCGGCGCCGAGGAAGCACACGAGGTCGTCGGCGGTGCGGTTCGCGCGCGCGAGCGCCGCGAGATCTCTCAGGACCTCGGCCTCGGACCGCCCCGGCGGGACGTCCAGGGGGCGATCGAGCCGGACCGCCGGCGGGATCGTCGCGAACAGATCGGCGACGTCGCCGATCCCGAGCGAATCGAGCATCAGGCGCACGTCGGAACCGGTGTGCGGAGTGAAATCCACGCGTTGCTCCGGCGCTAGGCGGGAAGGCTGGATGGATTCTACGCGAAGCATCCCCGCGCGCGCCCGGCGCCGCGGGCGATGTTACCCGGCCCCGGCACGGGCGCCGCCCCCGCGCGCGAGCCCGTACTTCTCGAGGAGGCGCAGGTAGTCGCGCTGGTAGAAGATCTTCACGTTGACCCCGGGGTACAGCTCGCGAAGGCGCCGAACCTTGCGGTTCTTCTTCGTGACGAGCTTCTGGTTCAGGGTCGTGATCTCGATGTAGAGGTCGAAGTCCGGCAGGTAGAAGTCCGGAGTGAAGCGCTTCGTGACCGCTCCGTCGCCGTCCCACTCGACATCGAAGCTCCGGGGCTCGTAGCGCCACTCGATCTCGTAGAAGTCTAGGAGGCGGGCGAACTGCCTTTCGCTCTCGTGCGCGAACCCCACCCGGTCGCTCGGAAGTCCCGGGCGGGGGTCGGCGGCTCTCTCAGCCGCCGGTTTCCGCGGACGGCGGCTCGTCGGAGTCGCCTTCCGCTGTTCGGAGTTCGGCAATTGTCCCCTGCAGCTCCTCGTAGACCTTGCCCACCGCGATGCCGAAGACCCCTTGCCCTCTCGCGAGCAGGTCGATCACCTCGCCCGGCGAGGTGCAGGCGAAAATCGAACGCCCGTCCGAGATGAGGGTCACCTCGGCGAGCGGCTTGCGCAGCTCTCCCTTCAGATAGTCGACTGCGCGACGGATCTGCTGAAGGCTCACCCCGGCGTCGAGGAGCCGCTTCACGATCCGCAGGTGGACGACGTCCCCGAAGGAGTAAAGGCGTTGGGTGCCCGACCCGCCGGCCGCGCGCACGCTCGGGGTGACGAGGCCGGTGCGGGCCCAGTAGTCGAGCTGCCGGTAGGAGATCCCGGTGGCCCGGCACGCGGTGGTGCCGCGAAACCCCTCGCCCAACGTCGCCTCATCCTTGGGCACGACTCCGCGCTCGGGCACGTCCGCCTCCATGCTGACACGCGAGTAATTACGACGTTGTCACGCTAGCCGCGGGCCGTCGCGGTGTCAACGGGGTGCCGAGGCCGGCGGGCCGGGCTCCGGGGGACGGCAGGTGGCTGCGGCATTTGCCCCGCATGCCGGGATCGATCGATTGCCGGGAACGACTCGCGGATCGGCCTGGTCCTACTGGAAATCCTCTGGGTTGACGTGCTGCAGGAACTCGCGGAACTTCTCGACCTCTTGCTCCTCGTCGTCGTTCTCGCGGATCACGATGCTCGCCTCGGCGAGCACCTCCTCGGCGACGAAGATGGGGATCCCGACTCGCACCGCGAGCGCGATGGCGTCTGAGGGGCGGCTCGAGATGGAGTGGTGGGATCCGTTTCGGTCCAGCTCGATCGTGGCGTAAAACGTGCCCTCCTTCAGCTCGGTGATCGAGATGCGCTCCAGGCGCACGGTGAGCGCCTCGAGCAGGTTCTTCATCAGGTCGTGGGTCATCGGGCGCTGCGTGACGATGCCCTGCAGGGCGAAGGCGATCGCCGTGGCCTCGACCGGGCCGATCCAGATGGGCAGGAACCGCTCCCCCTCGCGCTCACGAAGGAGCACGATCGGCTGGTTCGTCGGGAGTTCGACGCGGACCCCGACGAGCTGCATCTCGACGAGCTTGGTCCCCGCTCCCACGGTCGCTCCTCCCTGGGCTCAGATTAGCACCGGGCCTCGTTCCCCAGAAAGGATACGGCACGAGAGAGAGGCGCGCGGGGCGCCGCTCCGGGCGCCCCGGGGCAAGACGGGATCACCCGGCGCCGGTGATCGCGTCGGCGAGCGAGCCGATGTCCCCGTCGAGCGAGCCGGCGTCCCGGACCCCGACGATCCCGCGCAGGTTCCGATAGAGGCCGTCGTGGTCGAGGCCGTAGCCGACGACGAACTCGTCGGGGATGTCGAAGCCCTTGTAGCGGATCGGCACCTCGATGATCCGGCGCACCGACTTGTCGAGCAGCGCGCAGACCTCGAGCGAGGCGGGACCCCGCGCGCGCAAGTTCGCGAGCAGGTAGGTCACGGTGAGGCCGGTGTCGATGATGTCCTCGACAAGAACGACATCCTCCCCGGCGATCGACTCGTCGAGGTCCTTCAGGATGCGGACGACCCCGGCGCGCGCGCCGCTGCCGTAGGAGGAGATCGAGATGAAGTCGAGCCGCAGCGGCAGCCGGATCTCCCTGACGAGATCGGCCATGAAGGGAACCGATCCCTTGAGGATCCCGACCAGAAGGGGCGAGCGGCCGGCGTAGTCGCGCTCGATCTCGCGGGCGAGTTCGCCGACCCGGCCGGCGATCCGGGCCGGCGTGAGGAGGAGCCCGATCTCGCTCACCGGCGCCCCGCCCGGCGCGAGGCCCCTCGCGCGCCTGCGACCCTCATCGCTCCCCGCCGAGGAAGGCGCGGAGCCCCTGGCGCAGGAAGGCGCGCCGGAGCTTGCCGGACAGGCGAGCCAGCTCGGAGAGAGACAGCGTCGCCTGCCTGCGTGATTCCGGGCTCCGGTGGCGCAGCGCCGGAAGCACGACGGCCTCGAACAGCGCCGCCTCGCGCTCGGCGAAATGGCGGAACATCTTGAGGTGGCGGGGCTCGATGCCGAACTTGAGGAAGTCGCGGGCGACCCGGCTCACCATGAGGTCGTCCTGGTCGTAGTAGGCGCCGCCGTTCATCGAGTGCTCGCAGATCACGCCGAACTCCCGGAGGGCTCTCACCTGCCCGAGGTCGAGCCCGGCCGCGCCGGCGAGATCGGGCTCCGTCAGGTGCAGCGCGGTCATCGACTCGGCGAAGTCCTCGTCCGGTTCGGCCTCGGGGCGAGCCGGCGCCGGGGCGGTCTCGGCTTTGGAGGCGGGGGTCTGCGGCTCTTGCCCCGCGTCGTAGGCTGCCAGGCGCTCGCGGATGACCTTGAGCGGCAGGAACTGGTCGCGCTGGAGCTTCAGGACGAACCGAAGGCGCTCGAGGTCCTTCTGGTAGAACTTGCGGTACCCGGCCGCCGTGCGTTCCGGCTCGATCAGCCCTTCGCTTTCGAGGAACCGGATCTTCGAGACGGTGGCGTCGGGGAACTGCTCTTTGAGCGCGGCCAGGACCTCGCCGATGCTCATGAAAGGCCGGCCGGCCTTCACGACGGTTCCGCCGGGGCCGAGAAAAACAGGAGCTTGAACTTCCCGATCTGAAGCTCGTCGCCGCTGGCGAGTTCGGCGACGTCCACCCGCTCGCGGTTCACGTAGGTGCCGTTCAGGCTCCCCGAGTCCTTGACCAGGAACCGGCCCTCCGACCTCAGGAGGTCGGCGTGGCGGCGGCTCACGGTCACGTCGTTCAGGAAGATGTCGGAGTCCGGCTCACGGCCGAGGACCGTCGAGTCCCGGTCGATCAGGAACTTGCTGCCGGCGTTCGGCCCGCGCTTGACGACGAGCAGAGCCTGGCCGGGGGTCAGCTCCTCGAGTCCCGGGGGAGCCTCCAGCTCGCCGGTCTCGGGTTCCAGCGAGAGAGAGACCGTGGCCTCGTCTCCGTGGAGCGCCACGCCGCAGAGGGCGCAGAACTTGGCATCTGGAGGGTTCCTGTGCCCGCATCTCGTGCAGTAAGTCATGCCGCCCCTCCTGCTCCACCTGGCCCCGGCGGAAGCAACCGCCCCCCGAATCTACCCGGCGCCGGGCCTAAAGATATACCACAGGATCAGGGCAGGTCGGAGGGAATCATCCACGGCCTAGCCGGAGGCCTCGGTCTCAAGGAAACGCTGATAGTCCGCGGCGGAGAGGAGTGAGTCGTACTGCGCAGGGTCGGCGGGGTCGATGAGAAGCATCCAACCTTCGCCGTAGGGGTCCTGGTTTACAAGTTCCGGAGACTCATCGAGGGCCGGGTTCCGCTCCCGCACGGTTCCGGTCACCGGGGAGTAGATGTCGGAGACCGACTTGGTCGACTCGACTTCGCCGCAGGGCTGCATGGCCTGCACTCGTGTCCCCGGACTGGGGAGGTCCGCATAGACGATGTCGCCCAGGGCGTCCTGGGCGTGGTGGGTGATCCCCACCCGCAACGAAGTCTCCTCGCGCCGGGCCCATTCGTGTTCCTTCGTGTAGCGCAGTTCCTCTGGGTGCATCGCGTCCCTCCGTCGGGCGGGGGCCCGCCGCCTGGCCGACCCCGTCGGCCGGTCGACTAGGAGCCCCGCTGCTCGGGTCGAGCGTAGGAGAAGGTGGGTGTCCGCCGCAAGACGCCGATGCGCAGGCGGCCGAGCGCGCGAAGGGACACGTGCGCGCCCGGACGGGACTCGACGGAGTCCACCACCCCACCGGGGATGCGCATGGCCTCCGCGAGCGTGTCGCCGCCGCCGATCGCCAGAATCACGTAGGGGGCCAGGATGGGTTGCCCGGCGGCGAGCAGGTGCCCCGGCTGGCCCGACAGGGCGGTCGAGGCGACGGCCCGAAGGTCGTTGATCTGGACGGCCTCGGCCCCGGCGTCGCGAAGTTCCTGGAGGACGTCGAGGAGGACATCGGGCCCGACCGCTCCCTGTGGATCTGTGATCACCAGGCGGATCCCAGGGCCCTCGACCGGGATGGTGCCGAGCAGGATCTCGAGGGTCGTGAGTTCCTGGCGAGCGGTCCGGGCGAGGACCTCCGCGCGCTCGGTGGAGCCGGCCGCCTCGGCGAGCTGCAGGCGGAGCCCGACGATCTCCTCTAGGAGGTCGTCTGAGCGCGCGGACAGGTCGCCGAGGATGCGCACGAGGTCGACCTCGCGCTCGGACGCGAGCCGCTGGCCGAGTCCCTGGCGCACCTGGAGCTGGGTCGCGAGGAGGAAGCCGAGCAGGGCCACGGCAGCCGCGATCGTGGCGTGACCCGCGACCCTCGACCGGGCCGGCCGCGAGGGCTGTGGACGGCCGGGGGGGGTGGGGGTTTCGGTCACGCGCGGAACACCATCCGGCGGATCGCGGCGAGATTCTGGAAGATGCGGACTCCGAACGCGACCACCACCGCGATCGAGAGGTCGTTGACGCCGAGCCGGTCGCCTGCCCACACGAGGAGGGCCGCAAGAGTCGAGTTGCTGAGGAAGGACACGACGAAGATGCGCTCGTCGAAGGTCCTCTCCATGCGGGCCCTCAGACCCCCGAAGACGCTGTCGAGGGCGGCCATGACCGCCATCGGGAGGTACGGGGCGACAGGTGGCGGGACCGCGGGACTTAGGACGATCCCGAGTCCGATCCCGACGGCGAGCGACACCAGGATAAGCATCATCCCTCCTTTCGATCGGGCGCGGGCGTGCCTCGAGGCCCGGGACCTGGGGGCGCCGGTCGCGCGTACCGGAAGCCTAGCCCCCCTCGGAACGCCGGAAGCGTCATGGATCGCTCGTCGATCCGGAAGCCGAGCCGGTAGACCTGACCCCATCGCCGGAACCGGCGCGCGGTCGCCGAGGCCTCCAGCGCCCGGCGGATCGCGCTCTCGTCGCCGATGGCCGCCACCCGGTAGGGAGACGTGAGGACCCGGTAGTTGACGAGAACGGCTCCCCCGGCGCTGCGGATTGCCGTCGTCGAGATGATCCGCTCGCCGCCGACGGCGACAGCCTCCGCCCCGGCGGCCCACAGCTCGTTCACGACCGCTTGCAGGTCCACGTCCTGGATGCGGAAGTCGAGCGACCCGGGATCGCCGCGGCGCGCGAGCGGGCTGTCGGCGAGTTCCACGACGACCGCGGGTCCGTGAACCGGGACGAGACCGGCGGCCGCCCGGAGGCGGTCGACCTCGCCCTGAAGAGCAAGAAGGCCGGCATCGGCCGACCGGGAGGTGAGCGCCGAGAGGTCGACGCGCAGCCGTGCGAAATCCCGCTCGAGGCCGTCGAGCCTCGACTGCCGAGCGGCGACGAGGGCCGCGAGTTCGGCTCGCCTCCCCTCGACGGTCCGGTGGCGGCGGCCCTCCTGGGTCCAGGCGGTCGCGACGATGAAGCCGAGGACGAGCGCGACGGCGGCCGTCGCGCTCCGGCCGGTCCTGGAGGATCGCACCCCTGCCACGGCCGGGCTAGTCGGTCGCCTCCTCGACCGCCTGCTCGACGAGCGCGACGTAGCGGTCGGCCCAGCCGGCGGCCTCCCCCGGTCCTCGCCCCTCGACCCAGATGTGGGTGACCGACTCCTCCGGGTCCGGGACGACGAGGGCCCACTCCTTGCCGTGGAAGACCTTCAGGCCCTCGGTGTCCTGCGTGCGGTCGCCGTCCTGGACCTGTGCCATCCGGCGCATCACGGCGCCCTTCCGCTCCGTCGGCGTGAGCACCGACCGGTGGACGATGTGGACCTCGGGGAGCGTCGCGCCGCGCTCGGCGAGGTCGGCTCCGGTGTGGGCGAGCAGCTCCAGGACCTTGCAGAAGGCGGCCAGCCCGTCGAAAGCCGGCAGGAAGTCTCCGAATATGTAGCGGCCGTCCCCGGTGCCGGCGAACACGGCGTCGTGCTCGGTGACCGCGGAGGTGACGGCGCTCGCGGCGCGCCTGGTGCGCACGACCTCGCAGTCGTAGCGCGCCGCGACCTCCTCGGCCGCGCCTGGCGCGGTGACCGGCACGACGATCGCTTCGCGCGGGCGGCGTGCGCAGACGAGGTCGATGAGCAGGAGGAGCGCGCGGTCGTGAGGGATGATCTGGCCCCCCTCGGCGACGATCTCGATCGCCTCCCCCGAAGGATCGAGGTAGGCGCCGAAGCGCGCTCGCGAGGCGCGCACGAGGTCCCCGAGCTTGCGAAGGTGCCGCGCGCGGTCCTCCCTGGTCAGGGTCGGACGGTCCTCATCGACGAAGGCGTTCACCGTGAGTATGTCGGAGCGGAGGCGGCCGAGGATCCCCGGAAGCACGAGTGACGCGGGCCCGAAGGCGCAGTCGAGGACGGCCTTGATGGCGCCTTCGTGGATGGCCGGGACGTCGAGCGTGCCGAGCAGGCCGGCCTGGTAGAACTCGAGCGCGCGCGGGGGGAACCGGAGGTCGCCGATCTCGTCGGGGAAGGCCCGGCGCATGTCCTCGCGGTAGTAGACGCGCTCGACGGCGCGCTGAGCGCCCTCGTCGATGTCGGCGCCGGACTGGTCGAAGAAGCGGATCTCGAGCGATTGCGGATCTCCGGGCGAGGCCGCCACCGCGAATCCCCCGATCGAGCGCGCCGTCCGGATGTGGAAGCGGGTGACCGGCACCGGGGCGACCTCGAGGTCCTGGACGTGGACGCCGGACCCGTTCAGCCCGCAGATCAGGGCCCGCTTGATCACCCGGGAGGAGCGAGAGGCGTCCCGGCTGGCGACGACCGTGGATCCCCGCTTCAAGGTCGTGGCGAACGCCATCGCGAGCCGGACGGCGAATTCCGGCGTGATGTCGACGTTCACGATGCCGGAGACCCCGCGGGATCCGAAGATCGTGCGCGATCCGCGCGACTCCCAGATGATGCTCCGCCCGATCACCGCGCCGGATTCCACGGTCTTGTACGGGTAGATCTTCACGTTGGGCTGGATGACGGCTCCCTCGCCCACGTACCCCTCGTCTCCGAGGACCACGCCCTCCTCCACGCGGGCGTTCGCGCGCACCTCGGCGTTGCGCCCGATGATGCAACCCCGGAGGTGGGCGCCGGGCCCGATGTAGGCGTTGTCCTGGATCGTCGCACGGTGGAGGAAGGCCCCCGGCTTGACGACGCAGTTCTTCCCGACGACCGTGTACTCGCGCACCTGGGCGCCGGCCTCGACCTTGGCGTGCTCGCCGAAGAGAGCCGGCCCGTCGATCTTCGCCTCAGGGTCGATCACGGCACCCTGGTCCACCCAAACCCCGTCGGCGATCTCGAAGCCGGCGATCTCGACCCGCACCTTCCGGTCGAGGGCGTCCTGCTGCGCGCGGAGGTAGCCGTCCGCCGTGCCGACGTCGGTCCAGTACCCGTCGGGCACGCAGGCGTACAGAGGCGCTCCCCGCTCGAGGAGGGCCGGGAAGAGGTCCTTCGAGAAGTCGAAAGGCTCACCCGCTGGGATGGAGCCGAAGATCTCCGGCTCGAGCACGTAGGTGCCGGTGTTGACCGTGTCGCTGAAGACCTCGCCCCAGCCGGGCTTCTCGAGGAAGCGCTCGATCCGACCATCCTCCGAGGCGATGACGATGCCGTACTCGAGCGGGTTGGGCTGCCGGGACAGGACGACGGTCGCGAGTGCCCCGCGCTCCCGGTGGAACCTGGTGACGGCGCCGAGGTCGATGTCGGTGAGGGCGTCCCCGGAGATCACGAGGAACGGGTCGCCGAGCGCGGCCTCGGCGTTCTTCACGCTGCCGGCCGTCCCGAGCGGAGACTCCTCGGTCGCGTACGTCAGGGAGACACCGAGGTCGCTGCCGTCACCGAAGTAGTTGCGGATGAGGCTCGCGAGGAACTGAACGGTGACGACGATGTCCCCCAGGTCGTGGCGCTTGAGAAGGAGAACGATGTGCTCCATCAAGGGGCGATTCAGGAGCGGGACCATCGGCTTCGGTTGGTTCGAGGTGAGCGGCCGCAGGCGCGTCCCCTCGCCCCCGGCCATGATCACTGCCTTCATGGGAACCTCTCACCGGCCGCGCACGTCGGTCGCGTGCGACGGCGGTCCCCCGAGTTTACCCGCGCGCGCGCGGATCTCGCAGGAGAGAACCGGCGACCGTCCGCGCGTACCCCACCGCAGCCGAGTACGACAGGACGATCCCGACGGCGTACAAAGACCAGGCGAGGGGGCGGAGCCAGGTGGCCGGAGGCTCGGGGATCGTGACGGCGAAGAAGACGCCGAGTGACGACATCGTCGCGAACGTTCCCGCCTTGCCCGTCCGGCTGACCGGCGGCCGGGGCACGCGGCGAGCGCCGAGCGCCGCGACGGCGAGAAGGATGAGGGCGTCGCGCGCGAGCACGGCGGCGACCGCCGGCCACGGCGTGAGGTGGCGCACGATCAGGACGGTGCCCACCGCGGCGATCGCGACCCGGTCGAAGAGCGGGTCCATCGCGATACCGAGGCGGGAAACCTGGTTGAGCCGGCGCGCGAGGTAGCCGTCCACGTAGTCGGTCCCGCCGAGGACGAAGGCTACGCACCACGCTGCGAGGTCGCGCTTCGGCCCCAGCGCGAGATACAGGAACACCGGGATGAGAGCCAGCCGGCAGAAGGTGACGAGGTTCGGCACGGTCATGATCGCCCCGCTGGGCTCGCGCGCGGAGCCCTGACGTCCGGCCGCGGAGGTGGGTCGCTCGTCGCTCATGCGGGGAACCGCTTCACGTCGCGGCCTCGAGCGCGGCCTCCACGGCAGCCAGGAGACCCCGCCAATCGACGCCCGAGATCGCTACGAGTGCGTGCGGGCTCACGCGCTTCGCCAGCTCACCCACCTGCTCGAGGCGCTTCCCGATCGCGTCGACCGTCTTCGCGTCCGAGAGCCACCCGTGTCCCTGCTCTCGAGCGTATCCGAGTGCCATCCGCGCGTTCGCCGCGATCGCTTCGAGATAGTCCCGGTCTCGCTCATCCATAGAGGGTCACTCCCTCCGACACCGCTTGCGCCAGAACCCGTGGCCGCACGAAGCGAGCGTTCAGGAGATCGACCTCCCGTCCGAAGATCTCCTCGAGCCGCTCGCGGATCTCGATGACACCGTCGAGGCCGGGGGATGCGCCGGGCTCTGCCTCGAAGAGCACGTCGACGTCGGAGTCCGGGCGGAAGTCCTCGCGGACCGCCGAGCCGAAGACGAGGAGCCGTGCGAGACGGTGGGATCGCGCCAAAGCCGCGAGCGCGCGCCGCGATGGAGCCCGCAAGGAGGGGTCCAGCTTGCCAAGGTGCCGACCGGGAGCTGCCCTGGGCCCCGTCCGGTCCGGGAAGGAGCGGTCCACCGACCCTCGCACGATGGTCATGGCCGCCGCTCTATCCCTGAGTTCCCGACTCTCGGTCAGTATCCGGCGAACCGCGTCGTGGCCGTATCCGGTGACGGGCCGGGAGTCCCTGCGGTCCGCGTTGATGGCCGCCAGGGCTCGCTGGAGGCGAGCCTCGTCCGCCGGGTCGGGGAGCCGGCGGACGACGAGCATGTAGCCTTCGGAGTCCCGCCCGGCGAACTCCACGGCCGCGTTCGACCGGCTGACGAGATCGATAGCGGCTTCCACAGGGAGAGCGCGGACCGCGAGCTGGACCAGAGCCGCCGCGGCGGGATGTGCCGTCTCGAGCCGGATCGGCCCTCCGCGCCTCCCCCGGCGGACGGCGAGCCCGTCGGAGAGCAGGAACTCGATCGCTCGCTGCGCGCTCGAAAGACCGACCTGCAAGACGGCCGCGAGCTGGGCGAGCCGCAGCCCCTCGGGCCGCTGGTCGAGGGCAAGCGCGACCCTGAGCGCGTGATGGGAGCCGACGAGCCGGCTCATGGACAGCATACTACGCTGACAGCGTAGTCGGGTCAACCAAACCCGGTTACCATCGCAGACCGAAAACCAGAGCGGCCTCGCAACATTTTTCAGAAATTGGTTCTCCATGTGAGTGCAGTAGAGCATAGAAATGTCACGCATCTCTCCGAAGCGCCAGGCCGCTGAGCAGGGAAAGCTCGGATAGGGTCAGCCGCCTACTCTACCGAGATGGAGAACCATTCTGCTCAAACCACATACTACATACAGCTCGGTGGCTTCCGTGGGGATACAGGACAGATAGACTTCAACGTCGAATTCATCAGTTTCGATGGCCACCCCCAGCCGTCGAACGACGACATCGCCCAGGCCATCCCGATCTCCTCCCCCTACTGGGGTGCGGCGGTGGACACGTTGGCCGCCTCGCTCGAAGGCGGCGAGCCGCAGCCATCGTGCGGGGAGACCGAC
>JACQXY010000057.1 GCA_016208485.1 Acidobacteriota bacterium
CATCTCCACCGTCGCGGGCAACGGGACGGCGAGCTTCTGCGGCGACGGGGGCCAGGCGACCCAGGCGTGCCTTTCCTCCCCCGAAGGCGTCGCGCTTGACTCCTCCGGCACCCTCTACATCGCCGATGCGGGCAACTACCGCATCCGCAAGGTCTCCACGTCGGGGGTCATCTCCACCGTCGCGGGCAGCGGGATCTGGGGCTTCTGCGGCGACGGGGGCCAGGCGACCCTGGCGTGCCTTTCCTCCCCCACAGGCGTCGCGCTCGACTCCTCCGGCACCCTCTACATCGCCGACTACTACAACCAACGCATCCGCAAAGTCTCCCCCTCAGGGGTCATCTCGACCGTCGCGGGGGGGACCTACGGCTTCTGCGGCGACGGGGGCCAGGCGACCCAGGCGTGCCTTCGCAACCCCGAAGGCGTCGCGCTTGACTCCTCCGGCACCCTCTACATCGCCGACTCCGGCAACTACCGCATCCGTGCGGTGGAGCGAGCTGGTTCCGCCGCGCCGGCGATCCTCACCCTCACCGCTTCACCTGAAGCCGTGAACGCGACCCCGGGATCGGGGAACGCGTCGGTCATCTCCGCGCTTGCCACGGACGCGTTCGGCAACCCGCTCGCCGGGGTGATGGTCGGCTTCGCCATCAGCCGGGACGAAAGCGGTCTCGGCCTCCGGACGCCCCTCGGCCCGTCGCTCTCGGCTTCCTCGGCCGTCACCGCCGAGTCGGGATACGCCCGGATCACCTACACCGCCGGGTACCTTCCCGGTACGGATGAGGTCACCGCGACCGCGGGGTGGCTCACGGCGCGCGTGCCGGTCGAGGTGCGCCCTGCCGTCTGAGCGATCCTGCCGGTGTGCGGATCGTAGCGCGCCGGCCTGAACCCACCGGCCCCGGAGCGGCCACTCGGGGCGCTTGACGGGTGGAGGCGCCCGCGGTAATACTTGTCTTGCATGTACTACGCCAGACCGAGGGTGACCGATGATGTCGGTATCGATCAGGCTCCCGGACGAGATTGCCTCGGCACTCGAGGCTCTCGCTCGGGCGACCGACCGGACCAAGAGCTACCTCATCCAGAAGGCGCTCGCCGCCTTTCTCACGGACTACGCCGACTACCAGATCGCCATCGACCGGCTCCGGGACAAGGACGACCCGGTTCTATCCTCCTCCGAACTCCGCAGGCGACTTGCGTCCTCGCATTGAGTACAAGGCCTCCGTCGAGAAGGACCTCGGGAGGCTCGAGAAGCGAACGGCGCTGCGGGTCCTCGCTCGCACCCAGAAGGCGCTCGCGGAGGAGGCCCGCGCGGGCGAAGCCCTCGCGGGGGAGCTCGCAGGGCTCTACAAGCTGCGCGTGGGGGACTACCGGGTGATCTACGCGCGCACGACCGAGGGCTACCTGGTGCTGCGGATCGGACACCGCCGCGAGATCTATCGCCGGGAGAGACCGGCGCGCTGACACTCTGTGGTGGTGTGAACGGCCTTCCGGCGGCGCCGCCTTGCGCGGTGTCCCGCGCCGTCCGTGGCGGTTTCGTCCGCGCGCGGCACGGCGGCTAGAATCCGCGCGCCGGCGGGCTTCCGGCCGGCGGGCGCGAGGGGGTTCTGCAAATGGCCGAGGTCGTTCGTTTCGAGCTGGACTCCGGGACCGGCGTGGCGACCATCCGCCTCGATCGTCCCCCGATGAACGCGATCAACGAGGAGGTCACGCAGGGCATCGCGGAGGCCGCGCGCCGCGCGACCTTCGACGACCGCGCGCGGGCCGTCGTGCTCTGGGGCGGCGACAAGATCTTCGCGGCAGGCGCCGACATCAAGGAGATGGTCGAGCGGACGCCGGCGCAGATGATGAATCGGATGGGCGCTCTCCAGGGGATCTTCAACCTCGTGGAGGAGATCCCGAAGGTGACCATCGCCGCGATCAACGGCTACGCGCTCGGCGGTGGGTGCGAGCTTGCGCTGTGCTGCGACTTCCGGGTGATGGGGAACAACGCGTTCATCGGGCAGCCCGAGATCCTGCTCGGGATCATCCCCGGCGCCGGCTGAACTCAGCGCCTCCCGCGCCTCGTCGGCCCGGCGCGCGCGAAGGATCTCATCTTCACCGGGCGTATGGTCCCCGGACACGAGGCGCTCGCGATGGGGCTCGTCGACCGGGTGGTTCCCGCCGAAGGGGTCCGCGCGGCGGCGGTCGAGATGGCCGCGAAGCTCGCGCGCGGGCCGCTCGTCGCGCTCCGAGCGGCGAAGATCGCCATCAACCGCGGTCTGGAGATGGGGCTCGCCGACGCGCTCGCGCTCGAGCGCGAGGTGTTCGTGAACCTCTTCGCGACCGAGGACCAGAAGGCCGGGATGCGCTCGTTCCTCGAGAAGGGCCCCGGCAAGGCGGAGTTCACCGGACGATGAGCGATCCCGCGGCCGACGCGATCGACCCCGCGCCGGTCGACGTCTCCGCGGTCGATCCGAAGACGGCGAACGTCCTCTACCACGACTGGGAGGCGAACCGGTACGACGACAAGTGGTCGATCTCGTTCGACGAGCGCTGCATCTCCTACGCGCGCGAGAAGTTCACGAAGGTCGCCCCGGCGCGCAAGTACGGAAAGGTGCTCGAGATCGGGGCCGGCACCGGCTTCTTCATCGTCAACCTCTGGCAGGCGGGACTCGTGCGGCAGGCCTTCGCCACCGACATCTCGCCGGGCATGGTCGAGGTGTGCAGGCGCAACGCGCGCGCGGTCGGGCTCAAGAACCTCGAGGCTCGCGCCGCCGACGCGGAGAACCTTCCGTTCGCGGCGAACACGTTCGATCTCGTCGTCGGTCACGCGGTGCTGCACCACCTGCCCGACGTGCCGGCCGCGCTCGGCGAGGCCCTGCGCGTCCTGAAGCCGGGGGGCGCCCTCGTCGTGTGCGGGGAGCCGACGCGGCTCGGGCACGCGATCGTCGGGGTCGCGCGGCGGGCGACCGCTCGCGCCTGGCGAACGGCGGCTCCGCGCTCCTGGCGCCGCGAAGAGAACGGCCCTCCGTCCGATCCCGCCGCCGCGCTCGAGGCGCACGTGGACCTGCACGAGTTCCACCCGCACATGGTGCGCGCCTGGGCGCGCAGGGCGGGCTTCCACCCCGTGCGGATCGAGACCGAGGAACTCGTGAGCGGGCTCTTCGGCTGGAGCGTTCGCACCGTGGAGGCGCTCGCGCGCCCCGGGCTCCTCGGCGAGCGGTGGGCCTTCTTCGCCTACCGGAACTACCTGCGGCTGTACCGGTTCGATCACGCGGTCACGCGCCGTCTGGTGCCGAAACCCCTCTTCTACAACCTGCTGCTGTACGCGGAGAAGCCGAGGCGCGCCGCGCGCCGACCGGCGCCGTAGGTCGGATCCCCGCATGGCCCACACGCTTCGATTCATCTGGACCCACCGTCTCTACACGCCCAGGTACCTGCTGTGCGCCCTCCGCTTCCTCCGGTTCAAGATCACCCACCCGCAGGTCGAGACGGAGGGCTTCTTCTTCCTCGGGCCGAAGGTCGACATCCGGTGCCGGCGCGGCTACGGGCGGCTCACGATCGGGCGCTGGGTCTTCATCGGGAAGGGGAACGCGATCCGCTGCCACGAGGGGAACCTCCGCATCGGCGACAAGGTCGTGTTCGGGGCCAAGAACACGATCAACTGCT
Organism: Acidobacteriota bacterium; assembly: GCA_016208485.1. Taxonomy (GTDB): domain Bacteria; phylum Actinomycetota; class AC-67; order AC-67; family AC-67; genus JACQXY01. The sequence continues at coordinate 3,643 of JACQXY010000057.1, forward strand.
ACCTCGACATCGAGATCGGGCACGATTCGGTGTTCGCCGACTGGATCTACATCTGCGACTTCGACCACCGGTTCGACGACCTCTCGATGCCGATCCGCAAACAGGGGATCGTGAAGTCCCCGGTGCGCATCGGCGCGGACTGCTGGGTGGGCGAGAAGTCCACGATTCTTCGCGGAGTCAACATCGGGGACGGTTCGGTGATCGCCTCGCACGCGCTCGTGAACCGGGACGTGCCGCCCCGCTCGGTCGTCGGAGGCGTGCCCGCGCGCGTGCTGAAGACTCGGGGGGAACAGGGCCAGCGGGGGTAACGGAAGGGGCCGGCGCGCGAGACTACGCGCGGCGCGCGCCGAGGATCTCGGACCGGCCGAGGATGACTCGGAGCGGCGGGCGCTCGTCGCGGCGGTGGGTCCACTTCAGGTCGCGCTCCTCGGCCATCGCGCGCGCGTAGACGCCGACGGTGCGAGCGGCGATCGAGCGCCAGGAGAACTGCTCGTCGAGCATCCGGCGGGCGTCGATGGTGAGCCGCCGGTCGAGGCGGGAGTCGGTGAGGAGGCGCGAGATCATCCCGGCGAGCGAGCGCGGGTCTCCGGGGATGAAGCGGAGCCCGGTCGCGTCGTGAACCACCAGCTCGCGGAGCCCCCCCGTGTCCGCCGCGATGCACGGCGTGCCGGCCGCCATCGTCTCCAGGGCCACCATCCCGAACGGCTCGTAGAGCGAGGGCACGACGGCGAGGTCGGCGGCCGCGTACCACGTCCACAGCTCTTCGTCGGGGACGAAGCCGAGGAAGTGCACGAGGCCCGACAGGCCGAGGCGCTCGGCGTGGTCGCGCAGCTCGGCGGCGTGCGTGCCGATCCCGGCCACGAAGAACCTGACCGGCTGCCGGGCGAGCACGAGCGGCAGGGCGTCGAGCACGGTCTGCACGCCCTTCTCGAACTCCAGGCGCCCGGCGAAGAACACCATCTTCTCGCCGCCAGCAAGACGGGACGCGCGGAAGGCCTCGATCCCACCGGGGCGAGCGAACTGGGCGAGGTCGACGCCGTTCGGGATCACGTCCTGCTTCTCCGGAGGAAGATCGAAGATCCGCTGGATCTCATCGCGCATGTACTGCGAGCACGTGATGGTGCGCCGCGACTCGTAGGTGAGCCACCACTCCACCTGGTGGATCAGCTTGTTCATCGCGCCGGGCAGGTGTCCCTGATGGCGCCCGTACTCGGTGGCGTGGATCGTGGAGACGAGCGGGACGTCGAACAAGCCCTTCACGCCGGCGGCGGCGTAGGCGACCAGCCAGTCGTGCGCGTGGAGGACGTCCACCTCCTCCTCCATGAGGAGGGCGGTCGCGCGCTCGAGCACCCCGACGTTGAACTGCAGGACCCAGGGGATCAGGTCCTCGAACGGCACCATGGGCGGGTACTCACCGATGCGCAGGATGTGCACGCCGTCGACGATCTCCTCCGGCGGCGCGTCGGGGTGGTCCCGCGTGACGACGTGGACGGTGTGGCCGGCCTCCGCGAGCGCGGTCGAGAGACGGTGGACGTGCTTACCCAGCCCCCCGACGATGCGAGGAGGGTACTCCCACGACAGGATGAGGATTCGCATAGGATGCGGCGGTTGGCCTCGTTCAATTGTCCCACGCGCCGCTTGCAGGCGGCAAATGGAGGCTCGTTGGATCCGCTGCCCGTCGTGCGCATGCCGATACCGACGCCGTTCGCGGTCGGGGACGTGAACGTCTACGTGCTTCGCGCCGAACCGCTCACGATCATCGACACAGGCACCGCGACGATCGACGCGGAGAACGCGCTGAAGCTCGCCTTCGCGCGCGAGGGGCTCTTCCTGGAAGCGCTCCGGCGGATCGTCGTCACCCACGCACACCCGGACCACTACGGGCTGGCCCCGCGCCTGGTCGAGCTGTCTGGTGCCGAGGTGCTGGTGGGCGAGGGAGAGATCGAGAAGGTGCGCTCGGGGGCGATGTGGTGGGAGCTCGGGCGCGTGCTCGTTGAGGCGGGCATGCCGTACGAGGTGCTCATGGAGATGGCGGCCCGTGCGCCGGAGGCCCGGCGGATGCACCCGCGCCTCGAGGGGGCAGGCGCGCTCGCCGAGGGGGACAGGATCGAGTTCGAGGGGTTCTCGCTCGAGGTCGGGATGTTCCCCGGTCACACCGGGGGCCACATCTGTCTCTACGAGTCCGGGAGCGGCACGCTCTTCGCGGGGGACACGCTGCTCCCCGCGATCACGCCGAACCCGATCCTCGAGCCGGACCCGGAGGCCCCCGGTGGCCGCCGGCGGAGCCTGGTCCAGTACCTGGAATCGCTCGCGCGCCTGGAGGCGATGGATCTCCAGATCGTCTATCCCGGGCACGGCGAGCCGATCTCCGATCCGCCGGCGCTCCTGCGCTCGTACCGGAGGCACCACGTCCGGCGCGCGGACCGGATCGCCTCAATGCTGGACGCGGGTGGCAAGACCGCGTTTCAGATCGCGACCCAGATGTACCCGGATCGCGGCCTCGCCGACCGATTCCTCGCGGTCAGCGAGACGCTTGCCCACCTCGACGTCCTGATCGACGCGGGCCGCGCGCAGGCGGTACCCTCCGGGGGCGTGATCTTGTTCAGGAGGCCGGGGTGAACGGAGTGAGCGAGCGCCGCCGCGGCCAGCGCCGCGGCCAGCGCCGCGGTGCGCTCATCGGGCTCTGCGTCGGGATCGCGGCGGCCGGGATGGGGGGCCTGGCGGCGATCGGCGCTCGGGGCCCCGATTCGGTGGCCGCCGCCCCGCAGGCCGCTGCTTCGCCGTCTCCCACGGAGTCGGGCTCGGCCTCGCCGGTCGTCGCCCGCGCGGCCGCGGTTCCGCGCTCGTGCGGTCCGTCGGGCGCCCGGCTCGTGCGGTTCCGCGTGCTCGTCGAGCGCGGGCTTGCGACCAACAAGGCGACCTTCGCGCGCGGCGTGCTCTCGGTGCTGTGCGACCGCCGGTCCTGGATCGCGAGCGGCCGCGTCCGCTTTCGCTACGACCCGAAGGGGGCGCTCTTGATCGCGCTGCGCACTCCGCGGTCGTCGGAGCGCCGGTGTCTTTCCCTCGTCGGTAAGTCGGTCCGGTACTACTACTCGTGCGGATCCCGCCGCGAGGTGGTCCTGAACTCCAACCGCTGGTTCCGCGGATCCGACCACTGGCCGGGCGCGCTCGCCGACTACCGGCGGATGCTCGTCAACCACGAGGTGGGCCACGCGCTCGGACAGCACCACCGGAGCTGCGGCGCGCGGGGCAGGCCGGCCCCGGTCATGATGCAGCAGTCCAAGGGCGTCGGCGCCTGCCGCCCGAATTCCTGGCCGCTCGCCTACGAGCTGCGCGCGCTGTAGGGGACCGGGAGGCTCCGGTCGAGCCGGAGCCCGTCCTCTGACGCGCGCGCCGCCCGGGAATGCCGGGCGGCGCGCGGCGACGTCAGTTGCCGAGCAGCGGTTCTCCGTTCACGTACACGTACACGTGGCAACTGTCCGGGCTGACCACGCGCACCGGCCCGGCCTTGGCCTCCCAGTATCGGTACATGCACTGCGGGCCGGCTTGCGCGGGCAGGACGCCTGCGCCCAGGGCAAGCAGCGTGACGAGCATGACGGCGGCGCGTGCGATCCTCATCCCTTACCTCCCGGTGTCGACGGCGACGCATGTGTACCAGGGCACCCGCAGCACGGTCAACTACCCGGGGCCAGGTCGTTTCCCGAGAGCGCGGGAAACGCGTTGTCGATCTCGAAGAGCGCAGCCGCTTCCCGCGCCGACTCCTCGTCGGGCGCGCGGTCGTGGAGGAGCCCGGCCAGGCGCCGCCACCGCGCGAGGTGGCCGTCGAAGCGCTCGCGCGCGTATCCGGCGTTCTCCCCCCGCACGACCATGAACGGCCCGTCACTCGACTGGCGAAGGAAGGTCTCGCGCGCGAGCTGGTCGAGCGCCGCAGCCCGGCCCGGCGCGCTCGCTCCGCCCGGCGCGCTCGCTCCGCCCGGCGCGCGGTCCCGCGCGGCGCGCGCGAGGCGCACCGTTTCTCCCTCGACCTCCGCCAGCGCGGGCCACATCGACTCGGTCTCCGGCGCGACCCAGGACCGGTCGTCGCCGCCGACCCCCCAGGACCCGGCTCCGAGCGAGACGCGCTCGGGGGGTGGAAGCTCTTCGAGAGCCGTGGCGAGTGTGACCGGTCGGGCCACCCGACTGCCGGACAGCAGCGTGAGCACGCGCTCGAGAAAGGCCGGTCCCTCGAACCACCAGTGCCCGAACAGCTCTGTGTCGAAGCAGGCGACCAGCACGCCCTCGGTTCCTCGCTCGCGCTCGCGGCGATCGAGCGTGCGCTCGATGAGGGCGACGAAGTCCGCCGCGTGCGCCTCGGCGGCGCGGAGGGCGCGCTCCGGATCGTACGGGCGCTTGCCGCCGAGCTCGACGCCCGGCCCGGTGACGCGCCAGTTCTTGAATCCGGCCTCGAGGTCGTAGTGGTGGAAGTCCCGGTACCAGCGCCCGGATGGGTATCCGCCGGCATCCGACCACACGCGCCGGCTCACGGCGCGGTGCCGGGGAAAGGCGGCGACGGAGGAGTCGCCGATGAGCCTCGGGTGAAAGAGCGAGTCGCGCCCCGCGGCGCGGGTCATCGTCGGCCCGTCCACCACGAGATGGGTGACTCCCCCGGCCGCGAGCGACTCCTCGATTCCGGCGCCGGGGCGCCAGGCGCACTCGGGGAGCCAAATCCCTCGCGCCGGCCGGGTGAAGATGCGCTCGTGCTCGGCGAGCCCGTGAGCGATCTGGGCGCGCAGCAGGGCCGGCTCTCGAACGAGCGGCAGGTAGGGATGGGACGCCGGCCCGCCGAGGATCTCGATCGTCCCCGCGCGCTCGAGATCTCCGAACGCCGCGGCGATGCCGTGGCCGCGTGCCCGATACGACTCGAGGCGCGCGAGCCGGCGGCGCGCGTGGAGCGCGTAGAACGCCGCAAGATCCTTGAACTCCCGCGCGAAGAGGCCCTCGTAGTTCGCCACCTGCCGGAGCGCGCGCAGCTCGTAGCGGCCGAGATAGCCCTCGAGTTCGCCGAGCATGTGAGGGTCCTCCATCTGGTGCGCGACGAGCGGCGTGATCCCGACGGTGAGGGCGTCGCGAAGGCCGCGGCTCGCGAGACGCCCGAGCGAGTCGAGGAGCGGGAGGTAACTTTCGGTGGCAGCCTGGTGGAAGAAGTCCTCGCCGCAGGGCCAGACCCCGTTTCGCCGGACGTACGGAAGGTGGGTGTGCAGCACGAGCGCGAAGAGTCCCATCAGCGCGCGGCGACCGGGACGGCCCGCATCGGGCTCACCGGGGCCGGCGCGCGACCGCGATAAGGTCGAGCGAGCGCTCGACGCGCCGGGGCGAGACGGCGAAGTCCGACGCGCGCACCCGCGCGACGACCGCGCGCAACCAGCGGGGCCACTCCGGAGCCGGCTGTGCGATCAGTCGCTCTGGGAGCGTCCCGCGGATGGCGGCCTCCACCGCGCGCAGCCGCGGGCCGTGCGCGGTGCCGAGAACGCCGACCCGTGGGAAGTGCCGCGCGAGGAGCGCGCGCAGCTCGCCGGGGGCGAACTCGAAGGTGTGGAAGGGGTTGCGGAGGCCGTTGGGTGAGAAGGTGAGCCGGTTCGGAGTCGACGTCACGAGAAGACCTCCCGGGGCAAGCACCCGCGCGGCTTCGCGGACGAGGTCCTCGGGGCGCGGGAGGTGCTCGATCACCTGGAGCGAGACGACCGCTTCGAACGAGCCGCCGGGGAATGGGAGCGCGACGAGATCGGCCGGCTCGAACGAGGCGCGCCGGTATCTGGTCCTGGCGCGCCGGACGACGGCCTCGTCGAGGTCGACGGCGAGGACCTCGCGCGCCTCGGCGGCGAGGATGTCGGCCCCGTAGCCCTCTCCGCATCCGGCGTCGAGCGTGCGGAGGCCGCGCGCGCACCGGGCGGCGAACCGGTAGGCGGCCACATGGCGGCAGAACCAGTAGTTCTCCTCCGGCACGCCGGGAGTCGTGCGCTCGCCGGTGAGGGGGAGCGGCTGGTCGGCGGGAAATACGGGAGAATCGCCGCTCTGGATGGATCCGGCGGGTCCGTCGTGCTGTGGGGAGCCGTGCTCGCGCATGCGGCCGCGATTGTACCCGTACAATGTGCGCGCGATGTCCGGCCTCTGGGATACCCGATCGCCCGCCGAGCAGCGGCGCGAGCAGAGCGGCCTGCTCCGTCAGACCGTGCTGCAGATGGCGCTCGGCCATGTTCCCTTCGTGGTGGCCCGCCTCAAGGAGGCGGGAGTGGACGCGCGCACCTTCCGGGGGCTCGAGGACCTCGGGCGGATTCCCCCCACGCTGCGGGGCGACGTGTTCGATCCCGGGCGCAACCCGGAGGGGGCGCGCGCTCTCGTGCTGCACGGGACCGAGGAGGGGGTCAAGCGCTTCAGCGAGCGCGCGGTCCTGCTTCGCGTGGCGATGGCGAGGCTCATCGGTGGGGAGGAGGTCCAGCGCCTCGCGGTCGAGGCCGCCAGCCGCTCACTGCACGTGCACCTCGTCCCCGGCGCCGGGGGCACGATCCCCGTCGCCTACACCCGCGACGATCTCAACTTGCTCGCGCGCGCCGGGGCGCGCCTGGCGCGCGTGCTCGGCCTCGAGCGCGACGACCGCCTGCTGAACCTGGTCCCGGCCGGACCGACGCTCGACCACTGGGGGATCTTCTACATGGCGCACGGCATGGGGATGAGCGCCCTGCACGCGCGCCCGCGCGCCGGCGACCTCGGGGCCGCGCTCGGCGCCGCCTTCGAGGGGGGGCGTCCGACCGCGCTGGCCGTGCCCGCGGAGGAGGTTCTCCACGTGGCATCTGCAGCCGCCGAGGCGGGGATGGACCTGTCCGAGCTGCGCCTGCTCGTCGCGGTGGGACGCTCGCTTTCTGCCGAGGAGCGCGCGGGTGCCGCGCGCGAGCTGGCCGCGGCGGGGGCGCCGGAGGCGCGCGTCGGTGCGGCGTACGGCGTCGCCGAGGGGCGGGTGCTCTGGGGGGAGTGCGTGGTCCCTCCTGGACACGCAGAGTCGTATGGGTTTCACACCTACCCCGACCTCGATTTGGTCGAGGTGCTCTCTCCCGAATCCGGAGCGCCGGTCCCGGCCGAGACTCCGGGGGAGATCGCCGTCACCCCCCTCGGATTCCGGGGCGGCGGTGCGCCCCGCTGGAGGTCGGGGGATCTCGCGCTTGGGGGAATCACGGCGCGGGTATGTCCGAACTGCGGCCGCACCGTGCCGCGCGTCGGACCGTCGGTGCGCAGGAGCGCGTGGCTCCGCCCGGTGGTCTTGAATGGGGCGGAGACATCGCTCGACCTGCGAGAGGCGGGCGCCGCGGTCGCTCGGCACGCGGAGGGCTGGCAGCTCGAGATCGTCCGGCGGGGCGCCGCGAACGAGCTATTCGTGTATCTCGTCACGAGATCCGAGGATCCCGACCGGGTGATCGACCTGTTCGAGGAGCTGGAGCGGATGGAAGCGGCGCCCACGCAGATCGTGCTTTCCACTCCCGAGCAACTCGCGGCCCGCCACCGGCTGGCCGGCGGAGCCTGGCCGAGGTTCTGGGAGCGAACCGGCTAACGTTCCCGCCCCCGCTTTTCGATAACTGTATCGTTCCCGGACCGGGGGAGTGTTCAGCGTGGGATCTTCCCGGTAGTCTTCATCGATGGTGCGAAGCAGGCCGGACAACCGCGCGCGCCTGATGGCGCTTGCCCTGCTGACCGCCGCGGCCACGCTCGGCCTGCCCGCCTACGGAGGAGCGGAGGCATTCGTTCCCGCCGTCCGCAACGGCGCGGCGCGCATCGCTGACGGCGGGCTCGCGCGCTTGCCGTTCCGCGCCAACCTCATCTCGATCTCTTATGCGAGTGCGGACCGCACGGGTCGCGGGGTGAGCGTGTCCGTTCGGGTGCACGGCGCCGGAGGCTGGGGAGCCTGGGAGGATCAGACGGTCGACCTCGAGGAGGGGCCCGACGGAGTCGAGCTTCGCCGCGCCGACCCGCGGGTCTTCACCGAGCCGCTCTGGGTCGGCACCGCCGACCGGGTGCTGGTGCGGATCGGGAGGGGCCGGGAGGCGGCGCCGCTCTCGGACGCGCGGGTGCACCTCGTGAATTCGAAGGGGGATGCCGCCGAGCCGGGGTTGCTCGGGCGCATCGGACGCGCGATCGGCCGCCTCCTCACGGCCCGCCCGGCCGAGGCCCAGCCGTCGAAGCCGTGGATCATCACGCGCGCCGGATGGGGCGCGAACGAGTCCTGGCGGAACAACGGCGCCCCTCGTTACGCGACCGGGATCAAGATGGCGTTCGTTCATCACACGGCAGGCTCCAACTCCTATTCCCGCTCGGATTCGCGGGCGATCGTGCGGGCGATCTACCGCTACCACCGGTTCACCAGGAAGTGGAGCGACATCGGCTACAACTTCCTGGTGGACCGCTACGGACAGATCTTCGAGGGCCGGTACGGCGGGATGACGAGGCCTCTCATCGGCGCGCACGTGCAGGGATTCAATACCGGCACGGTCGGGGTCTCGCTCATGGGCACCTTCGGCAAGGTCTCGCCCCCGCGCGCGATGCTCGCGAGCTTGGAGCGCCTTCTCGCCTGGAGGCTCGATGTCGCCTACGTGCCGCCGACCGGCAAAGTCCTGATGGTGTCCGGCGGGAGCGACAGGTACGACGGCGGGACCAAGGTCTGGATGAACCGGATCTCCGGTCATCGCGACGGCCAGGCGACCGCTTGCCCCGGCGGCAAGACCTACGGGCTGCTCGCCTCGATCCGGAAGGTCGTGGAGGGAACCGGCAACCCGAAGATCTACCTGCCGTCGATCTCGGGGAGCGTCCTGCGTCCCGACGGCGACGATCGCGCGGAGTCGGTGACCGTGCGATCGAGATTCAGCCGTTCCGTCTCCTGGGCGGTGTCCTTCGCCGATCGCTCCGGGGCGGTGGCGCGGAGGTTCTCCGGGTCCGGCACGTCGGCCGAGGCGACGTGGGACGCGACGACCTCCGGCGCGGGGGGCCTCGCGCCGACCGGGATGTACACCTGGCGGATCGAAGCGCGCGCGGGGTCTGCGACCGCGCGCGCGGCGGAGGGATGGGTTGCCGTCGTTACCTCTCATCCGGAGGGCACGGTGCTGTCGGACTCGCAGGGCGACTACCTCCTGGAGGCCCTGCCCGATGGGTCTCTTGCGGCCCGTCCCGTGCCGAGCGAGGTGTTTCCGACCTGGTTCCAGACCCCGGCCGTCGGAGCCGGAGCGAGCGAGCGGGGACGGTACTTGCCCGGCGTGCCTCTGGCGGCGCGCGAGGGCGCGCTGCTCGAGGTGCCCCAGCCCGACGGGACGGCCAAGCGCTACATCGTGAGCCAGGGGCAAGCCCGGATGTTCTCGAGCGACGAGGTCTTCGCGGCGCTCGGCTACGATCCCGAGGCGGTCCTTCCCGCGAGCGCGGCAAGCCTCCCGCCGCCCGGCCAGGACGTGACCGATTTGACCCAGCATCCGGTCGGGTCGGTCGTGCGGGCGACGCTCGAGGACGGCACGACCGCTACCTGGATTCTCTCGGCTGCCGTGGACGGCTCGGCGGCGCGCCGGCCGATCGGCGACCTCGCGCTCGGCTCCTCCTACCGCGCGAACGAGCCGGTTGCGGCTACAGAGGCCGACCTCGCGACGCCCGAGGACACGGCGGAGCCCGTGGCCGTCCGGGACGGTACGCTCCTGCGCCTCGACGACGGAAGCCTCTGGCTCGTCTCGGCAGGTGAGCGCCGGCGGTTCTCCGGCACGTGGCTCTTCACCGCGATGGGGTACTCCCGCTCGATGGCGCTACCGGCAACGACCGCCGACGTGGAGTCGATCCCGGTCGGGGCCCAGATTCGCTGAGCGGTCCGCTGAGCCGGCCGCTGCGCGGCGCCGGCCGGGGAACGCCCGGCGCCGGCCGGTAGACTGATCGGATCATGCAGACCCCGACGTCCATCTACCTCGATCACGCCGCCACGACCCCGCTTCGGGACGAGGCGCGCGCCGCGATGCTGCCGTTCCTAGGGGAGCGGTTCGCGAACGCCTCGAGTCTGTACGCCTCCGCGCGCGAGGCCCGCAAGGCGATCGACGAGGCGCGCGAGCGCGTCGCGGCCGCGGTGGGGGCGCGTCCTGAAGAGGTCGTATTCACCTCCGGCGGCACCGAGGCCGACAACCTTGCCGTGAAGGGAGCCGCGTGGCACGCGCGCGAGCAGGGCCGCGACGCCGTCGTCGTGAGCGCGATCGAGCACCACGCGGTTCTCGACCCGGCACGCTGGCTGGCGCGCCAGGGCTTCCGGGTGACGGAGGTCCCGGTCGACGAGCACGGGAGCGTCCGGCTCGAGGCGCTCGGGCGCGCGGTGGACGCGCGAACGGCGCTCGTGAGCGTGATGTGGGCGAACAACGAGGTCGGCACGATCCAACCGGTCGCCGAATGCGCGCGGATCGCGCGGTCGGCCGGCGCGCTGTTTCACTCCGACGCGGTCCAAGCGCTGCCCTGGATCCTGGTGGACGCCGCGGTCGCCGATCTCACGTCGCTCTCGGCGCACAAGCTCGGAGGTCCGAAGGGCGTGGGCGCGCTCATTGTGCGCCGCGGGGTGAAGATCCAGGCGCTCATGCACGGCGGAGGCCAGGAGCGCGGGCTGCGCTCAGGGACCTACAACGTCGCCGGCATCGCGGGGTTCGGAGCGGCGGCGGAGGCGACGGTGTCGCGGCGGGATACGATCTCGGCGCGTGTGGCGGCGCTCCGGGACTCACTCGCGCGCCTGCTGGGCGAGCGGATCACGGGCATCTCGGTGAACGGGCACCCGACCGAGCGCTTGCCGAACAGCCTGAGCCTCTGCATCGAGGGCGTGGAGGCGGAGTCGCTCATCCTGCTTCTGGACGCCGCCGGGATCGCAGCCTCGAGCGGCTCGGCGTGCACGAGCGGATCGAGCGAGCTCTCCCACGTGCTCCTCGCCATGGGGGTCCCCAGGCGCCTCGCGACGGGATCGCTCCGCTTGACCCCCGGGGCCGGCACGACCGTGGAGGAGATCGAGACGGCCGCCGGCCGGATAGCGGAGGCCGTGCGAACGCTCCGGCGATGAAGGTGCTCGCCGCCCTCTCCGGCGGCGTCGACTCGAGCGTCGCCGCAGCCATGCTCGTGGCGGCCGGGGACGACGTGACCGGGGTTCACCTGCGGCTCGCCGACGCCGAGCCCGCCGCGGCGCTGCACGGTTGCTGCGGTGTGGCCGATGCCGAGGACGCCCGCCGGGTCGCCCAGGTGCTCGACATCCCCTTCTACGTCTGGAACTTCAAGGAAGTCTTCGCCGGCGCCGTGGTGGCGGACTTCGTCGCCGAGTACGCGCGCGGGCGCACGCCGAATCCCTGCGTGCGCTGCAACGAGCGCGTGAAGTTCGGCGCGCTGCTGGAGCGCGCTCTCCGGAGCGGCTTCGACGCCGTTGCGACCGGACACTACGCGCTGCTGCATCCGGACGGAGGGCGCGTGCGCCTGTGTCGCGCTGCCGATCGCGCGAAGGACCAGTCCTACCTGCTCGCGCGACTGGGGCAGTCCGAGCTGTCCCGCGCGCTCTTCCCCGTCGGAGGTGAGACCAAGGAACGCACCCGAGAGATCGCGCGGTCCTTCGGCTTGCGTACGGCCTCCAAGCCCGACTCCTACGAGATCTGCTTCGTGCCGGACGGCGATGCCGGGGGGTTCGTCGAGCGAGCGCTCGGCGGCGCGCGTCCTGGGCCGATCCTCGACCCATCCGGTGCGGCGCTCGGGGAGCACGCGGGTATCCACCGGTTCACCGTCGGGCAGCGCCGAGGGCTCGGGCTGCACGGGCCCGAGCCCCGCTTCGTGCTCGCGCTCGACCCGGAGCGGGGCGCCGTCGTCGTCGGGCCGGAGGACCTGCTCGCGCGCTCGGGCCTTGAGGCCGAGGAGGTCCGGTGGACGGCCGGACAGGCGCCGGAGTGGATCGGCGCCGTCCAGGTGCGCGCGCACGGGCCCGAGATCCCCGCGACCTTGGAGTGGACCGAGGGGGACCGCGCGCGCGTTCGCTTCGCGCGCCCGGAGGGCCCGATCGCGCCCGGCCAGCTCGTCGCCTTCTACGCCGGCGACGAGGTTCTCGGCGGGGGTTTGATCGCGCGCGGGCTCGGTTGAGAAGCCGGAAGGCGTCGGTGCGTTGATGCCTTCGCAGTCCACCGGGAGTGCATTGCCCTTGGGCCAACCCTCCTTCGCCGGGCGCGGCGAACGCGTCGCCTATAATCACGTCGTCTACGCGTGAATGAGGAGCAAGCATGAGCGAAGTCAGGCTTCCCGATCTCGATGTGATCCGGCGCTACTCGATCGCCGTGCGCCAGGAGCACGCGCCGGCCGAGGAGGTGGCGGAGGCGCTCCGCGCAGACCTCGATCGCGTCGAGCGCGCTCTGCGGGGAAGAGGCGCCCGCTCCGCGGTCGCCCGGGATGCCGCTCCGCGCCGCCGAGAGTCATCGCCCAAGGGACCGGTCCGGAGGAAGCCGAAGGCTTCGGCGCGCGCCGTCTCGAAGCCGGCGAGGAGCGCCGCCCGCCGCCCCAGCCAACCGCGCCCGGCACCGAAGCCTCGACCGAAGCCTCGACCGAAGCCGGAGGCTCCGGTGAAGGCGCGCCGCCCGGCGGCGCGCGCGCGCGCCAAGAAGAAGAAGAGGTAGCCGTGGCCGACCTGCGCTCGGCGTTCGGCTCCCGGCGGGGGGAGGGGCGGCTCCAGGTCCATCTGGGGAACCTCACGCTCACCGCGGCGGCGCCCCGCGCGACGTCCGACGAGGTGCGCGCGGTGGCGATGCGCCAGCGCGAGCAGCTCGACGCCTTCATGGTCTCCCGCCGCGAGCTGGACGCCGAGCAGCTCGATCTCGCGCCGCGGGTGATCCGGCTCGCCGTCGAGGGGGCTGTGCGCATGGGGGTGACGCTCAAGGAGACCGCGCCCGGCGCCGTCGTCCAGGCGGTCGGGGAGGAGCTGGTGGACCGGTTCGGCGAGGCGACGGTATCGGCGCGCGGGATCTGGTTCGTGTTCTCGCGCCGCGGCCGCGAGTTCGTCCTGGAGGGCCCCGGCCCGGCGATCGGCTTCCGGATTCCGGAGGGCGCCCCCGTCGCGGCGTTCTCGAGCGGGACGCGCCCGGAACCGCTGGCCGGACATGCCGACGCGGTCGGGCTCGTGGCCGACGCGTGCGCGATCCTCGAGCCGGCTGCGGAGGCAGCCGCGGGGATGCTCCGGAAGGTGTCCGACGTTCCGCGCGCGCTCGACTACCTCCGCGGAATCGCCGGGATCCGTGGCGCCGTTCTCGTCGGCGGCCCCGCGGTGGCTGTGTTCGGGGGCATCCGGATCGACGCGGCCTGAGGGGTTCTTGACTAGCCTAGTCTAGTCTACTAGACTAAGTGTATGACGAGACTCGTGGGTGTGCACGAGGCAAAGACCCATCTTTCCCGGCTGATCAACGAAGCGAGCGCCGGCGAGGAGATCATCGTCACAAGGGGGGGCGTGCCTGTGGCGAAGCTCACCCCTCTCCGCCCGGCCGCCGAGCGGCAAGTGGGGTTCGTCAAGGGGAGGCTGACTCCGGCGTTCTTCGAGTGCCTTGCCGAGGAGGACCTTGCAGCGTGGGAGTGAGGGCGCTTCTCGATACCCACGTCCTGATCTGGGCGCTCCTCAGTCCCGACGAGCTGTCGGCCAGCGCGAGGACCTTGATCCTGGACGCCTCGACGACGCTCCTCGTCTCGAGCGCCTCGGCCTGGGAGATCGCGACCAAGCACCGGCTCGGGAGGCTCCCCGAGGCCGCAGACGTGGTTCACGGCTACCTGGAGCATCTCCGGACGCTCGGAGCGCAGGAGCTTCCGATCTCATCGGCCCACGCTCTGCTCGCGGGAGGGATGCGCCACGCGCACAGGGATCCCTTCGACCGGGTGCTTGCCGCCCAGAGCATTCTCGAGGGCGTGCCGCTGGTCACCTGCGACGCCGCGTTCGGGGCGCTCCCGGTGACCGTCGTCTGGTAGGGGTGCAGCGGTGCGAGGGCCGGGGAATCGGATGTCGGACGCGGACAGGATTGCGAGGCTGCGGGATGAGATCTCGCGCCACGATCATCTCTACTACGTCCTCGACCGGCCCGAGATCACCGACGCCGAGTACGACGCGCTCTACCGCGAGCTGGTCGAGTTGGAAGCGCGCCACCCCGAGCTCGTCGCTCCCGACTCCCCAACTCAGCGCGTAGGGGGCCCGCCGCTCGAGGTCTTCCGCCGGGTCCGGCACCGCGCGCGGATGTACTCGCTCGACAACGCATTCTCGCTCGAAGAGCTGTCCGCATGGCGCGATCGTGTGGTCAAGGCCGTCGGCGAGGTCCCGATGGTTTGCGAGCTGAAGATCGACGGCATCGCGGTGTCGCTCACCTTCGAGGCCGGGCGGTTCACGCTCGGCACCACGCGCGGCGACGGCGAGGTCGGCGAGGACGTCACGGCGAACCTCAGGACGATCCGCGCGCTGCCGGCGCGCCTTCGCATCCCGCGCGCGCCGGATCTTCTCGAGGTGCGCGGGGAGGTCTACCTGCCCCTCAAGGCCTTCGAGGCCTTCAACGCCGAGCTGGAGACCCAGGACAAGCCGGCCTTCGCGAATCCGCGCAACGCGGCGGCCGGAGCGCTCCGCCAGAAGGACCCGAAGGTGACTGCCTCGCGCCCGCTCACCTATCTGGTACACGGGCTGGGGACGGCGGGCCCGCACGGGTTCCGGGGTCACTGGGAGTTCCTCGAGTTCGCGGGCGAGGCGGGGCTGCGCACCTCGCAGCACTCGGCGTGCGCCGCGACCCTCGACGAGGTGTGGGAGTTCTGTGAGCGGTGGCGCGAGAGGCGCCACGACCTCGATCACGAGATCGACGGCGTGGTGGTGAAGGTGGACTCGCTCCGCGCGCAGGAGGAGCTCGGCCACACGGCGAAGGCGCCGCGCTGGGCGATCGCGTTCAAGTACCCGCCCGAGGAGCAGGTCACGCGCCTCCGCGCGATCGAGATCCACGTCGGGCGCACCGGGCAGGCCACGCCGTACGCCGTGCTCGAGCCGGTGCGGGTCGGCGGGGTCACCGTCACGACCGCGACCCTTCACAACGAGGACGAGGTCGGGCGCAAGGATGTGCGCGCCGGGGACTGGGTGGTGGTGCGGCGCGCCGGAGACGTCATCCCCGAGGTCGTGGGTCCGGTGAGGGAGCGCCGCGCGCGCGGGCTCAAGGCCTGGCGCATGCCGAAGAGGTGCCCGTCCTGTGGCTCGGAGATCGCGCGCGAGGAGGGGGAGGCCGCGTCCTACTGCACCGGGATCGACTGCCCCTCCCGCCGGATCGAGTCCATCTTCCACTTCGCCGCGCGCGGCTCGATGGACATCGACGGGCTCGGCTACGAGACGATCGACACCCTCGTCGAGAGGAACCGCCTGAGAGACCCGTCGGGCATCTACTCGCTTGCGGTCGAGCATCTCGCGGAGCTGGAAGGCTTCGCGATGGAGAAGGATCGCGCGACGGGCACCCTCGTCCCCGGCAAGAAGATCCGGAACCTCCTCGGCGCGATCGAGGCCTCCAAGGACCGGCCGCTCGCGCGGCTGCTCGTCGGGCTCGGGATCCGCCACGTCGGGGACACCGTGGCGAAGCGTCTCGCGGGGCGCTTCACGTCGCTCGATGCGCTCGAGGAAGCCGGCGAGGAGGAGATCGCCGCGGTGGAAGGGGCCGGCGAGGTGATCGCGCGCTCGGTCGTCGAGTTCTTCCGGCAGCCGCGCAACCGGGAGATCCTTCGGCGCCTCCGCGGGGCGGGCATCCGCACTGAGGACGCGGCGCGGAGCACCGGGGAGGCGCTCGCCGGCAAGACGTTCGTGCTCACCGGCGGCCTGTCCTCGATGACCCGGGAGCAAGCGCAGGCCGCGATCGAGGACGAGGGCGGCAAGGTGACGTCGACCGTCTCGAAGAAGACCGACTACGTCGTTGCGGGGGAGAACCCCGGGTCGAAGCACGCGAAAGCGGTCTCGCTCGGGGTCGCGATCGTTGACGAGGCGGAGCTGCTCCGCATGCTCGGACGCGCGTAAGAGTGCCGGAATGCCGCCTGCGAAAAGCGGTCTCGCTCGGGGTCGCGATCGTTGACGAGGCGGAGCTGCTCCGCATGCTCGGACGCGCGTAAGAGTGCCGGAATGCCGCCTGCGAGGGCGGTGCTATGGTACCTACATCATGACGACAACAAGGACCCAGATCTCCCTCGACTCCGAGATTCTCCGGCGCGCCAAGACGCGCGCCGCGGGGCTCGGCGTCTCGCTGGCGGAGTACGTCCGCAGGCTGCTCGCCCGGGATCTCGAGCAGGCCAGGCCGGCCGCGGACCCAGCAGTGGTGTTCGATCTCGGGGACTCGGGAGGGTCCGAGGTGGCCAGGTACAAAGACGACTACGTGGGCGAGGCCGTCGACGCGGAGTACCGAAGGGGTCGGGGTTCCGCCGGGTGAGGCGAAGCGGTGATGCTGCGCCTGGGTCTGACCCGGGCCGCGAGCTTCGACGCCGACTTCGCGGTGTACCGGTTCGGCCGGCGCCGGGATCGCGCGTTCGACGTGGTCCGATGAGCCGGCCGGGCGCCGGGATCCCGTAGACTTCCGTCCACCATGGCGCTCACTCGGGAACAGGTCGTGCACGTCGCGCGCCTCGCGCGCCTCGCTCTGTCCGAGGAGGAGCTGGAGCGGTTCGGCCGCCAGCTCTCGGGAATCCTCGAGCACGCAGCGCAGGTGACCCGGCTTGCGACCGAGGACGTGGCGCCGACCTCCCATGCGATCCCGCTCGTGAACGTTCTGCGGCCCGACGTGCCGGGGGAGTGCTTGGCGCGCGAGAAGGCGATCTCCACGGCGCCCGAGCGGGAGCAGGGGCGCTTCAAGGTTCCCCGGATCATGGAGGAGCCGCAGTGACCGCGGATCTCTGGCGGCTACCTGCGGCGGAGCTTGCCGGCGCGATCGCGCGGCGCGAGGTCTCGGCGGCGGAGGTGGTCGAGTCGCACCTCGCGCGCATAGAGGCGGTCGAGCCTGAGGTGCGCGCGTTCATCACCCCGACGCCGGAACTCGCGCGCGCTCAGGCCTCCGACGTGGACCGGCGGATCGCTGCGGGGGAGCGGCTCGGCCCGCTCGCAGGCGTGCCGCTCGCCCTCAAGGACATCCTCTGCGTGGACGGGGTGCGCACCACGGCCGGGTCCCGGATCCTCGGGGAGTTCGTGCCGCCGTACGATGCCACGGTGGTCTCGCGGCTTCGCGAGGCGGGGACGCCGATCGTCGGCAAGGCGAACCTGGATGAGTTCGCGATGGGGTCCTCCACGGAGAACTCGGCGTTCGGACCTTCGCGCAACCCATGGGACACGACGCGCGTGCCGGGCGGCTCGAGCGGAGGAAGCGCGGCGGCCGTCGCCGCGGCGATGGCGCCGCTCGGGATCGGCACCGACACCGGCGGCTCGATCCGGCAGCCCGCTGCGCTGTGCGGCGTCGTCGGGGTGAAACCGACCTACGGCCTGGTGTCGCGCTACGGGCTGATCGCGTTCGCCTCGAGCCTCGACCAGGTGGGACCCTTCGCCCGCACGGTGCGGGATGCCGCGCTGCTGCTGGAGGCGATCGCCGGCCACGACCCGCGCGACTCGACGAGCATCCCCGACCCGGTGGCGGACCTGACCGCGACCATCGAGGACGGCGTCTCCGGCATGCGGATCGGCGTGGCGCGCGAGCTGGTGGGGGGGGAGGGATTCCAGGCGGGGGTCACCGCGCGCGTGCGCGAGGCCGCGGATCGGCTCGCCGCTCTCGGGGCCGAGGTCGACGAGGTGTCGGTCCCGACGTTCGGCTACGCGCTGTCGGCCTACTACCTGATCGCGCCGGCCGAGTGCTCGAGCAATCTCGCTCGCTACGACGGGGTCCGCTACGGATACCGCGCCGCCGGCGCGGCCGACGTGGTGGAGATGAACTCGCGCACGCGCGCGGAGGGCTTCGGCGACGAGGTGAAGCGCCGGATCATGCTCGGCACCTACGCGCTCTCGGCCGGCTACTACGATGCCTATTACGGCAAGGCGCAGCAGGTCCGCACGCTCGTGATCCGCGAGTTCGAGCGCGCCTACGAGCGCTTCGACCTGCTGCTGTCGGCCACCAGCCCGACGACGGCGTTCAAGATCGGCGAGCGCGCCGACGACCCGCTCGCGATGTACCTGTCGGACGTGTGCACGATCCCGACCAACCTCGCCGGCGCCGCCGCGATCTCCGTGCCGTGCGGGCTCGCCGAGGACGGGCTCCCGGTGGGCTTGCAGCTCATGGGGCCGCCGCTCTCGGAGGCAACGCTGCTGCGCGCCGCGCGCGCGTTCGAGCGCGACTTCGGGTTCCTGCCGGCGCCACCGCTCTGGGGGGAGGGCGCGCCGTGAGCGGCGTCGCTGCGCCGGGCGCGCGCGGTTGGGCCGCGCGGCCGCGCGCACGGGAGCGTTACGAGGCCGTGATCGGCCTCGAGGTGCACGTGGAGCTTGCGACGCGCTCGAAGATGTTCTGCGCGTGCCCGACGGAGTTCGGCGCTGAGCCGAACACCCAGACCTGCCCGGTCTGCCTCGGGGAGCCGGGATCCCTTCCGGTGCCGAACGAGCGCGCGGTGGAGTGGACGATCAAGATCGGGCTCGCGCTCGGGTGCCGGGTGGCGCCGCGCTCGCTCTTCCACCGGAAGAACTACTTCTACCCGGACATGCCGAAGAACTACCAGATCTCTCAGTACGATCTCCCGCTCTGCGTCGGCGGCGCGCTGGACGTCGCCGTGGACGCGGAGACGAGCCGGATC
>JACQXY010000012.1 GCA_016208485.1 Acidobacteriota bacterium
AGGCGGTGGGAACTGCCGCAAGGCCCGAGATCACCGGCGCCCAGATGTCGCCGAGCACAAGGTCCAAGCGAAGAGCCGATCCCGCGACCCGCCCGGTCGTCATGGTCCCAAGCGCGGAGCGCGAATCAAGGATGTTGCCGGCAGAAGAGGCGGCCCCCTGGGACTCCCGGTACTGGAAGACCGCGCCCGGAGGGGAGCTGGCCTCGGACCTGTCGGCGCCTGCGGTCCGGTCCCGGAGCAGGACGTCTGCCGCTCCGGTGCCAACCGGAGCCTTCACGGTCCTCGTCCAGGTCAGGGTCTCCTCGCGCGCCGATCTTTCGGGGGAGCGGAAGAGGAATCCCAGGTCGGAGCCAGATACCGCCATGTCCTGGGGGGCGCTCACCCCGGGGTAGACGGCGACGGTCTCGGCGAGCCCCTTGGGATCGGTCGTTGCGTGGAAGAGTTCGAGGTCTGCCGAGAGGAGGTCGGCGGAGGCCCCGGTGCCCGACACCTTGACCTTCAGGCGGTAGAGCGCGGCGTCGGCAAGCGCGAAGGGACCCGACTCGATGGAGCGATACTCGGGAGGGTCAACCGGGCGGGGGGGTGGAGCGCTCGTCGGACCTGCGGCGGTCGAGATCTGCTGGAACACGACCGGCGGGCCGGCGACCACCCCGGAGGAGTCCACGAGGGAGGCCTCGAAGCTCGCCCCTGAGGTGAGCCGTGCCGTCACGCGGAGTCTCGCCTGAAGCGAGGTGCCAGGGACGAGGTGGAAGTCCTTCCCCGCGTGGCTGTAGTACAGGGGATCGGCAAGATCCGAGAGGCTCTGGGCGGTGATCGCAAGCTGGCGGGTGGCCATGGGGATCCGGGCGGCGGTGGCAAGGATCGTTCCTTCCTGGCGGATCGCGATGTAGGCCTTGCGGATGGAAAGGGTGCCCGGGAAGGAGCCTTGGGGAGTGGCGAGGATGCGGATGATCTCCTCATCGGATCCTGGCCAGGAAAATGGCGCCAGCTTCAGGGTGGGAGCGGTGTCATCTGGCAGGAAGCTCAGGCGGGCGAACTCACCTGGGACCGAGCCAAGGAGCTGCAGGGTCCAGAAGGATCCCGCCTGGGCGCCTTGGACCGATCCTGAGACCTCGAAGGAGGCGGTCGGAGCGGGGTTGAAGGCCTGGGTTCCGCCCGGGAGGACTCCCCTGCGGATCACGAGGCTCGTCTCCTGGGCGAGGGCGTCCTGGGTCTCGGAGAGAAGCTCGAAGTGCTGGACGAGGACGCTTGGGCCGGAGGCGGCGGCGGGGCGGGAGGGGACGGGCAGAAGGACGGCGAGCAGGACGGCGAGCGTGAGCATGACAGCGCGGGCCCGGCGGTTCATCCCACACCTCCTGGGTCGAGAAGATGCTTCCGCCGCGCCGATCATCGCATTCATAGCTCAACGCATCAGCGGCGTCAATGGTGGGCAGTCGCGCGCAACGATAGGGGTCCGACGATGTTTCAGACCGTCGATGTAGACTCGCCGAGATGCGCCGAAGCCTGAGGCGCGCCGGCCGGCTTGTTGCGAAGCCGGTCCGCGGCGCGCTGCGCGGCCGGCCCGCCGGCGCGCTCGAAGGCATGGACGAGCGGGCCGACGCCGCGCGCGGCGAGCGCTGGGCCGCGGGGCAGATCCTGCGGCACCTGCACCCGGACCTCGGCGGCCCGGAGAGCCCGCGCGAGGCTCTCGCGCGCGCCGAGTGCCGGGTCTGGTCCCAAAACGGCGAGGACGGAGTCCTCGCGCACCTCTTCGCCGCGATCACGCCGGCCGGCCGCACCTTCGTGGAGTTCGGCGTCGGCGACGGAACACAGTGCTGCTCGGCGAACCTCGCGCTCGGCTTCGGATGGTCCGGGCTGATGATGGAGCGCGATCCCGCCGGGGTCGCCGCCGCGCGCCGGTTCTACGCGGCCCGCAAGGAGGTCCTGCCGGGCTCCGTCCGCGTGGCCGAGGCCGTCGTGCGCTCCGACAACATCGACGAGCTACTGCGCTCGGGCGGCGCCGCGGGACCGATCGACCTGCTCTCGATCGACATCGACGGCAACGACTACTGGGTCTGGGAGGCGGTCACCGCCGTGGATCCTCGCGTGGTCGTGATCGAGTACAACGGATCGCTCGGGCCACAGCGCTCGATCACGGTCGCCTACGACCCGGAGTTCGACCGGATGTCGAAGCACCCTAGCGGCTACTACCACGGCGCGTCGCTCGCCGCCCTCGCGCGGCTCGGGGCCGCCAAGGGGTACGTGCTCGCCGGCTGCGAGTCCACCGGCGTCAACGCGTTCTTCGTCCGCCGAGATGCCGCGGAGGGGCGCATCACCCCTCAGACGGTCGAGGAGGCCTTCTACCCGAACGTCGCGCGGGCGCCGTACCTGACGCCCGAGGAGCAGTTCGCCCTCATCTCGCGCCTGCCCTGGGTCGAGGTGTGAGCCCCGGGGCGCCGGCCGCGCCGCCTGCGCGCCGCTCCGCGGCCAGCTTCTTGGCCTCGGCGGCGATCTCGTCCACGATCGCCTCCTCGGGAACCGTCCGCACGACCTCCCCGCGCACGAAGATCTGCCCCTTGCCCTTCCCCGCCGCCACGCCGATGTCGGCCTCGCGCGCCTCGCCGGGGCCGTTCACGATGCAGCCCATCACCGCGACGCGCATCGGCACGTCGATTCCCGCAAGCCGCTCCTCGACCGCCGTCGCCAACGCGATGATGTCCACCTCCGCGCGCCCGCACGACGGGCACGCGATCAAGTCGAAGCCGCGCTCGCGAAGACCGAGCGCCTCGAGGATCGCGGTCCCGGCCTTCACCTCCTCGACCGGATCCGCCGTGAGGGAGATCCGGATCGTGTCGCCGATCCCCTCCGCGAGCAGCGTGCCGATCCCGACGGCCGACTTCAGGATCCCCCGGCCGGGAGGCCCCGCCTCCGTGACCCCGAGGTGGAGCGGGTAGTCGCACATCCCGGCGAGGGTTCGGTACGCGTGGATGGTCGTCAGCGGGTCGCTGTGCTTCACGCTGATCTTGATGTCTCTGAACCCGATGTCCTCGAGCAGCCTCACCTCGGCCAGGGCGCTCTCGACGAGCGCACCCGCGGTCGGGCCGCCGTGCCGCTCCAGGATCCCGCGTTCGAGGGACCCGGCGTTCACTCCGATCCGGATCGGGACCCCGCGCGCAGCGGCCTCCCGGCCGATGAGGGCGACCTTGTCGTGCTTCTTGATGTTGCCGGGATTGATGCGGATCCCGTGGCACCCGGCCTCCAGGGCAGTGAGCGCGTAGCGCCACTGGAACTGGATGTCGGCGACCACCGGGATCGTCGAGGCGCGCGCGATCTGGGGGAGTGCCCGGGAGTCGTCGGCATCGGGGACGGCCACCCGAACGATGTCGCACCCCGACGCGGCGAGCGCCGCGATCTGCTGGAGAGTCGCGTCGACCTCGGCGGTCCGAGTGGTGCACATAGACTGAACGCTCACCGGCGCGCCGCCGCCGACCTCGACCGAGCCGACGCGGACCTTGCGGGACGCTCGGCGCTCGATCACGCGGTCAGTGTACCGGGACGCTCGGCGCTCGCACCGGCCGCCTCCGCCCCGGCGCCGCACCCGGCCTCGGCCGCCACGCCGCAGGCGACCCCGGCCGGCGCGGTGGGCGCGCGACTCCGCTCGCGGGCGCGCGGCAGGCGCACGGCGAAGCAGGCCCCGAAGGGCTCGTTCGGCTCGTACCACGCGTCGCCGCGCTGGGCGCGGGCGAGACCCCGGACGATCGACAGCCCGAGTCCGGTGCCCTCGCCCCGCCGGGTCGTGTCGGTTCCCGCCTGGGCGAAGCGCTGGAACAGCCGCGGCCGGAAGTCCTCGGGCACCCCGGGCCCGCAATCGCGCACGCGCAGCTCCACCCACTCGTCCTCCGCGCGCGCCTCGATCGTGATCGGCCGCCGGCCGTACTTCAGGGCATTCCCGAGGTAGTTGACGAGCATCTGCTGAACGTGGTCGCGGTCGGCCACGACCCGCAGTCCCGCCGGACAAATCACGCGGACGGCCTCGACCTGCGGCCCCAGCTCGCCGAGGGCGTGCCGGATCGCCTGCGAGGCCTCGAACGAGTCCGGGCGCACCTCGAGCGCCCCGGCCTCGATGCAGGACATGGTCAGGAGGTCGCCTGCGAGGCGGGACAGCCGGCGCGCCTGGCGCTCGATGGCCTCGACCTCGCGAAGCTTCTCCTCGTCCCCGATCCGCTCCCAGTGAATCCGCATGGTCGTCGCGAACCCCACGATCGAGGTCAGTGGGGTCCGCAGCTCGTGCGACGCGATGGCGAGGAAGCTCGTCTTCACCTCATCGGCCGAGCGAAGCTCCGCGTTCGCGCGCTCGAGATCCGCCGCGCGACCCTCGAGCTCCCGGGTGAGCCTCCCGTTCTCGACGAGGGCGAGGACCTGCCGCCCCAGCACGAGCGCGACGACTGCGACACCACTCCAGAACAGGACCCCGTCGGCCACCATCCGCGGCCCGCCGGCCACCGCCGCGGCCACCGCCATCGCGACCGGCAGGTAAGGGATCAGGATCTCCCGGCCCGCCCTCGCGGCCACGGCTTCCGAACGGGTCGGCGGCGCCGCCGCGCCGGCGGCGATCAGCAGGAACCCGGCGAGCCACCCGGCGTCGGTGATGCTGCCGTTCGAGTAGGCACCGTTCACCGTGAGGTATGCAAAGCCGCTGTCGGCCACCGCCAGCGCGAGCAGCCCGGCGATGACGAACCCGAGCGCCGGACGAGAGCGCCGAAGCCTCGCCGCGACGAGCAGCGCGGCCGACGCGAGCGCGATGTCGGACGCGGGGTAGGCGAGCCCGATTGCACGCTCGAGGACCCCGGTCCCGGCCTCCCGGTAGAGAGGGCCGAGCAGCAAGGCCCAGCTGACGAAGAGCAAGGACCCCGCGACGATCACTCCGTCGACGGCCGCGCGCACCTTCGGGGCCGCGCTCCCAGGCGACAGCGCGAGCACGCCGGCGACGGCGAGCGGGGCCGTCCCGAGGAATCCCACGTCTGCGAGAGACGGGAAGGGCACCTCCCGCCCGAGACCCAGCTCGAACACCGACCAGATCGCCTCGCCCGCGGCCCAGGAGAGCGAGGCTCCCGCGAGAAGGCCCCACCCGAGCCGATCTCCACCCCTCTCCCGGCCGGCGCGCAGCGCGCAGGCGACGGCGGCCGCAAGCGCGCCGGCAAGCTCGGCGAGGTCGGTGAACGCCTGGGTTCCCCGGGGGCCCCCGACCCCGAGCACGGTCCAGGCCACGTGGAGGCCCGTGGCCCCGGCAACCACCAGCAGGGCGAGCATGAACGGGCCCCGCCGGCGCTCCGCGCGACGAGTTGTCGGGCGTCGTCCTTCGACCTGCTCCACGGCCCCCTCCGGGGCGAGATCGCCCTCGCCTCGGTGATTCATCGTGCACGGCGCCCCGCGAGTTGAGTGAGCGAAAGGGGCAAATCTTCGACGCGCCGGTGAAAGGATCCGTTTATCCCGAATAGCTATCCCGGAAGATTCGGGATGGGGCGGACGATATCGAGGTACAGCAGCAGCACAAAGAGGGTGGCGAAGATGCTAACGACGAGCGCCGTCACCGGCATCAGCTTCCGGATGTCCACCTCGCGGCGACGCAGCTTCTCGTAGCCGAGCACGGCGAGATGCCCGCCGTCGAGCGGCGGGAGCGGGAGCAGGTTCGCCACCCCGATGAATATGTTGAACCCGGCGAGGAGGAAGAACAGGCCGACCCAGTCACCGTGACGCGCGAGGTCGCCGGCCCCCTTCCCGACTCCCACCAGGGTCGCCGGATCGTCGATCCGGCGCGGCTGGCTGCCGGCGGCGACCGAGAACAGCCGGCGAATCGTGCTCGGCGAGAAGACCCGCTTGAACGCGACCAGGCTGTCGCGCATGCCGAGCGCGACGCGCCACCCGGCCTCCCGGAACGCCTGGGGCACAGACCGGTGGATCTCGCGGAATCCCGGAGACACCCCGAGGAACCCCGCCCGGGTCCCGTCCGGCCTCTTCGGCGCGAGCGTCGCGTACAGGATCACGGACGTGCCGTCCCGGCGCACCACGATCTCGACCCTCCGTCCGGGTCGCGCGTGGATGAGCTTCACCGCCCCGTCCCAAGTCCGGACCGCCACTCCGTCTATCGACACGACCACGTCTCCAACCCGCACGCCCGCGGCCGCCGCGGGCGATGGGGCGGCGCCGAAGGTCGGCGAGACGTCGGCGATCCGCAGCGTCGGGTGGCCCGGATCCGGCTCGGCAGTCGTCGCGAGCACCGCGCCGACGATGAGGAAGGCGAGCAGGAGGTGCGTCACCGAGCCGGCCGCGAGGACGATTCCTCGCTGCCACGCCGGCTTGGCCTTGAACGTCCGGGACCGGTCTTCTTCCGGGACCTCCTCGAGTGGATTCATGCCGGCGATCCGCACGTATCCCCCGAGCGGCAGCGCCCCGATCCCGTACTCGGTCTCGCCGCGGCGCACCGACCAGAGCTTCGGGCCGAAGCCGATGAAGAACCGCTCGATCTTGATCCCGAACCATCTCGCGGTGGCGAAGTGCCCGAACTCGTGAAGCCCGATCGAGAACAGGGCGAACACCGCGAAGAGGAGGACGCCGAGAGTCACGTCCGGCTCGCAATCACTCGCATGGCGGCGGCGCGCGCCCAGCGCTCGGCCTCAAGCACTCCCTCCAGGGTCGGGGGTCCGCCGGCGTGCGACGAGAGCACCCGCTCGACCACCCAAGGGATTCCCAAGAAGTCGAGCCGGCGGCCCAGGAACGCGGCCACGGCTTCCTCGTTCGCGGCGTTCAGGACCGCGGGATGGGTTCCCCCGAGACGCGCGGCCTCGAACGCGAGCGCTACCGCAGGGAAGGCGGCCCCGTCGAGCGGCTCGAACTCGAGGGATCCTATTGCCGGCCAGTCGAGCGGCTCCGCGCCGCCCCCCAGCCGCTCCGGCCAGGCGAGCGCCACCTGAAGCGCCAGCCGCATGTCCGGGCGCGACGCCTGGGCGAGGCAGGAGCCGTCGGCGAACTCGACGATCCCGTGGACGATCGACCGCGGGTGCACGACGACCTCGATGCGGTCCATCGCCACGCCGAAGAGATGGTGCGCCTCGATCGCCTCGAGGCCCTTGTTCATCATCGTCGCGGAGTCGACGGTGATCTTGCGTCCCATCCGCCACGTCGGATGGGCGAGAGCCTCCTCGACCGTCACGCCGGCAAGGCCGGCGCGAGCCCGGCCCCGGAACGGCCCGCCGGACGCGGTGAGGAGGATCCGCCGCACGTCCCCGAGCCGGTTCCCTGCAAGGCACTGGAAGATGGCCGAGTGCTCGCTGTCCACGGGCAGGAGCCGGTCCGCCCTGTCGCCGAGGCGCCCCATGACCAAGTCGCCTCCGGCGACCAGCGACTCCTTGTTCGCGAGCGCGACCCGCTTTCCCGCATCCAGAGCCGCGAGCGTCGGGACCAGCCCGACCGATCCGACGAGCGCGTTCACAACGACGTCGGCCTCCGGGTGGGTGGCCACCTCGACGATCCGTTCGGCCCCGGAGGCGAGTCCCGAGCCTGCCGGAGGCTCGCCCGACGCGAGCACGGCGAGCAGCGGAGCGAACTCGTCGGCCTGCTCGGCGAGCCGCTCTCCGTTGGATCCGGCCGCCAATGCGACGACCCGGAAGCGATCGGGGTGCTTGCGAACGACATCGAGCGCTTGCGTTCCGATCGATCCGGTGGACCCGAGGATCGCGATCCGCTTCATCGTCCCCATCGTGCCAGACCGGGGGTTCGCGCGCCGGTTCACGAGACCGCGCGCAGGAGCCAGTACGAAGCCGGAACGGCGAAGAGAAGCGCGTCGAGCCGGTCGAGCAGCCCACCGTGCCCGGGAAGGAAGGCGCCGAAATCCTTGATCCCGAGGTCGCGCTTGAGGAGGCTCTCGGCGAGGTCGCCGAGAGGCGCCGCGACGGCGACCGCCGCGGCGAGGGCGAGGCTCGCGCCGGCGTCGAGGTGCCCGATCGACGGCCCACCGGCAAGCCCGGCCACCACCGCGGCCACCGTCGCACCGAACGCTCCCTCCCACGTCTTGGCCGGGCTGACGCTCGGTGCCAAACGGTGCCTGCCGAACGCGCTCCCCGACGCGTATGCCCCGACGTCGTAGGCGACCACGACGAGCAGCACGACGATCGTGAGCCGCGCTCCCTCGGGCGCGCCGCGGAGCAGCACGATGTGAGCGGCGAGCAGCGGCACGTAGGCGACCCCGAAGAGCGTCGAGGCGACGCCCGCAAGGGTCGATCCACGCGGATCGGTCAGGAACCAGCCGAGCGCGACCACCACCGTCAACGCCATCCCGAAGGAGAGGGCCCCAGTCCCGCGGCCGTATGCGCCGGCGAGCAGGACGACGCTCGCGGCGTACCCGAGCGCGGCCGCCGGAAGGAATCCGCGCGCCCGCAGGGTCGTGTACAGCTCGTGCTGCCCCATCACCACGAGCACCACGACCAGAGCGAGGAACGCCGCCGGGGACCAGAGGACCGTCCCGATGCCGACGGCGGCCAGGGCGACGCCGGTCGCGACGGCGACCGGGAGATCGCGCCGGCTCGGAGGGTTCGGAGAAGATCCAGGGGCCGGCCCCGGCGCGGGCTCGGCGGGTTCGGCGGGCTCTGGGATCCTAGACCTCCATGAGCTCGGCCTCTTTGCGCGCGAGCATCTCGTCGACCTCGCCGACGAACCGGTCGGTGAGCTTCTGAAGCTCCCGCTCGGCGCGCCGCCCGTCGTCCTCGGAGACCTTGCCGTCCTTGGTGTCCCGGTCGATCTCCTCCTTGACGTGCCTCCGGACGTTCCGAACCGCGACCCGGCAATGCTCGGCGCGGTCTCGGACATGCTTGGTCAAGTCGCGGCGCCGCTCCGCGGTGAGGGGCGGGAAGCTCAGTCGAATCACCGCCCCGTCGTTCGAAGGCGTGAGCCCGAGGTCGCTCGCCATGATCGCCTTCTCGATCGAGGCGATCGCGCCACGGTCGTACGGGTGAATCGCGAGCTGGCGCGGCTCGGGAACCGACAGCGAGGCGAGCTGCTGCAGCGGCGTCTTCGCCCCGTAGTAGTCGATCGTGAGCCGCTGCAGAAGCGACGGCGAGGCCCGGCCCGTCCGCACGCCGCCGAACTCCTCGCGAGCGACCTCTATCGCCCTGCGCATCTTCTCTTCCGCCTGCTTCAGCGCCTGCTCGATCATGCCGCCGCCTCCGTTCTGCGCGAGATCACGCGCCCGCGTGGACGAGGGTGCCGATCTTCTCTCCCGTCAACGCCTTCCGGATGTTTCCCCGCTCCTCCAGGTTGAACACGATGATCGGGAGCCGGTTGTCCATGCAAAGGGAGATCGCGGTCGAGTCCATGACCCCCAGCCCGCGCTGCAAGACCTCCAGGTAGGTGAGGTCGTCGAACTTGACGGCCGCCGGGTTCAGCTTCGGATCGGAGTCGTATACCCCTTCGACCCGCGTGCCCTTCAGGATCGCCTCGGCCCCGATCTCGAGGGCCCGTTGGGCGGCCGTCGTGTCGGTCGAAAAGTAGGGCGCCCCCATCCCGGCGCCGAAGATGACGATCCGGCCCTTCTCCAGGTGCCGCACCGCGCGCCGCGGGATGTAGGGCTCCGCCACCTGGGTCATCGTGATCGCCGTCTGGACCCTGGTCTGGACTCCCCGCTTCTCGAGGGCGTCCTGGAGCGCGAGCGCGTTGACCACCGTCGCGAGCATGCCCATGTAGTCGGCGCGCGGGCGGTCCATCCCCCTCGCCTGCGCCGACGTTCCCCGGAAGATGTTCCCGCCGCCCACCACGACCGCAACCTGGACGCCGAGGTCGACCCGGGCCTCCCCAAGCTGCTCCGCCAGCGAGTCGACGATCCCCGGATCGATCCCGAACCCGAGGTCGGGGGAGGCGAATGCCTCCCCGGAGAGCTTCAGCAGCACCCGACCGAAACGCGGCTCGCCGCTCACCTCTCCCCCTTCCCGGCCGTCAGATCCCCCCGAGCTGGAAACGCACGAAGCGCCGGATCCGAACCGGCTCGCCCAGCTCGGCCGCCGCCGACTCCAGCAGCTCACCCATCGTCCGCGTGCCCTCGCGCGCGTCGCGCTGGTCGAGCAGGACGTGCCCCTCGAAGAAGTCCTTCATCCGGCCGTCGACGATCCGGTCGATGACCTTCTCGGGCTTGCCCTGGTCGCGCGCCTGCTTCGCGAAGATCTCCCGCTCGCGCGCAACGACGTCCTCCGGCACCTCGTCGCGCGACACGTACACCGGACGGGCCCAGGCGACGTGCATGCCGATCTCGCGGGCGAGGGTCCGGAACCGCTCGGTCTTGGCGACGAAGTCGGTTGCGCAGTTCAGCTCGACGAGAACCCCGACCTTCGGGGGCATCGCCGGATCGGGCTGGTGGAGGTAGGCGTCGACGACGCCCTCCTCCGCCGACCGGGACGCGAGCTTGCGCGCGCTCGCGGCGCCGCGCTCTCGCAAGAGCCGTCGCGCCGCCTCGAAGTCGCCGCCGGCGTCCCCAAGCGCGCGCTTCGCGTCCATCATCCCGGCGCCGGTCTCGTCGCGAAGCCGCTTCACATCCGCTGCCTTGATCTCCACCGTGCTCTCCTCCCCCGCGGAGCGGGAATCCCGGGCCGCGAGGCCCTACCGGGTGCGCTTGCGCTCCTCTTCCTCGATCTCCTTGCGCCGGCGCTCCTCTTCCTCTTCCGCCATCAGGTTCAGCTCCCACTCGGCGAGCGGCTGCTCCTCGGCCACCAGCTCGGGCTCGGCTGCCTCGGCGGCGCCCGGCTCCACGCGGCGCCCGGCCAGGCCGTCCGCCACCGCCTCGGCCACGATGTGGGTCAGCAGCGCGCCGGCGCGGATGGCGTCGTCGTTGCCGGGAATCGGGTAGTCGACCTCGTCGGGATCGCAGTTCGTGTCGATGATCGCGACGACCGGCAGGCC
This sequence comes from Acidobacteriota bacterium, assembly GCA_016208485.1. Taxonomy (GTDB): domain Bacteria; phylum Actinomycetota; class AC-67; order AC-67; family AC-67; genus JACQXY01. The sequence continues at coordinate 10,921 of JACQXY010000012.1, forward strand.
GAGCTTGCGCGCCTCGGTCACCGCGATGTGCTCCTTGCGGGTGTCGACGACCCAGATGGCGCCGGGAAGCTTCGTCATGTCGCGAATCCCGCCCAGGTTCTTGGAGAGCTTCTCGCGCTCGGCGCGGAGCTTCAGCACCTCCTTCTTCGGCAGGAAGTCGAACGCCCCGGTCTGCTCCATCGCCTCGAGTTCCCGGAGCCGCGCGAGCCGCTTCGACATCGTGGCGAAGTTGGTGAGCATCCCACCGAGCCAGCGCTGGTTGACGAACGGCATCCCGACCCTGCGGGCTTCCTTCTCGACCGTGTCCTGCGCCTGCTTCTTCGTGCCGACGAAGAGGACGGTCCCGCCGCGGCCGACCACGCCGCGAATGAACTCGTAGGCGCGGTCGATCCCGGCGACGGTCTTCTGGAGATCGATGACGTAGATCCCGTTGCGTTCCCCGAAGATGAACCGCTTCATCTTCGGGTTCCACCGCCGGGTCTGGTGCCCGAAGTGAACCCCGGCTTCGAGGAGTTGCTTCATCGTGACGACGGCCATGGAAACCCTCCTGGTTCCTCCTCCGCCCGCGTCCTCCCGAGCGCCGCCCCGCGCGTGCGCGAGGACCGTGGCAGTTCGATCGGCGGGCGTGCGAATTTGCCCGGCATGCCGGACCGAGGCATGGTAGCACCGCTGCCGTCCGGGGCGAAAGCGCCCGCCCGGGCGCTCACGCGGGCGGCGGGTGCCGGCGCCGCGCGATCGCCGCGTCCGAGTACAGCAGCTCGTACCTCCGGGCGAGAACGGCGACCGCCACCGCGGTAGCGAATGCCGTGGCGAAAGCGAGCAGCGTGGTCGGGAGCGCCGGGGCGCGCCCGTGCCCCCCCGCGACGGCCAGACGCTCCAGGGCGCCCGTCGCCGCGAACGCTCCGAGGGAGACGGCGAGGTGCCCGAGAGGACGGCGGACCACCCAGAGGAAGGAACGCCGGAGCGCCCGGCCGGCCCCGAGCCCGTCGGCCGCCGCCGCGATGAGCGCCGTCGGAAGGAACAGCGCTCCCACCAGGAGCCCGGCGCGCACGGACGGATCCGACCGTCCCTGCGTGAGCGGCCCGCGGAGGATCAGCACCGACCCGAACGCGGCGAAGGAAACGAGCTCGATCGCTCCGAGCGCACGGATCCGCGCCCTCACCGTCGCCACGGCGGCGCGGAGGTCGGGGACCGCCCCCCGCGCGCGCTGGACGGCGAGGCAGGCGAGCGCCCCAAACGCCAGAGTCCGGACGGCGAGGAACGAGAGCCGGAGGATCCAGGTCCGCACGGAGCCGGACACGAACAGGTCGATCGCCCCAACGTCCTGATAGGCATCCACCGGCGGGATCGAGACGAGCGGGACGACCACCTCGGGCTGACCGCTCGAGCCGAGGGCGAGGACCGCGAGCAGGAGCCCCGCGAGCTCGATGAAGGGAACGAGCAACAGCGAAGGATCCCCCGCCACCGAGAGGATCCCCCACGGCACGACGGACCCGATCTCATGCGGCTGCGGCCTCCGGATGCGCCGGCGCGCCGGCGTTCGCGACTCCTGCACGGCCCTGACTCTAGCGAAACCGCGCTACCCGGGAGCCGGTGCGATCCAGATCGCCCGCCACAGGTTCCGCCGTAGCCCCGCGGCGACGAGGTCCTCCGGATCCAGATAGTCGCTCCCCCGGCGCACCCCGAAGTGCAGGGCGGGAGTGCCCGCCCCGGGGTGGCCCTCCCCGGTGAGCGCCACCGGGTCGCCTTGCGACACGGTCTGGCCCGCGATCACGAGCGTCTCCGACAGGAACGAGTAGGTGCTCCGAAGCCCGTCGGAGTGGTCGATGGAGACGAAGAAGTGCCCTCCGACCTGCCCGGCGAAGGCGACCCGACCCGCCGCGGCGGCCACGACGGTCTCACCCGGCGGCGCGGCGATGTCGATCCCACGGTGACCGGCGCCGTACGGGGTCGGCGGTGGCTCGAAGTGGCGCACGATCGGGCCGCGCGCGGGCTGGACGTAGTCCACTGTGGGAGCGCCCGCCTGCGCGCGCAGGCCGGGCCCGGCAAGGAGGCGCGCGCCCCCTCCGGACGGCGCCGCCACGATGACCGCGAGAGCGCAGACTGCCAGACGACCCACCGGGCGAGCCTACGCCGGATCGGCCCACGATCGAAGGACGGGTGGATCGGGAGGATCGTCGCCTAGTCGCCCGCCTCGGACGCGATCCGGTTGCGAAGCGCGAGGACCGCCTTGGTGTGTATCTGGCACACACGCGACTCGGTCACCCCGAGCACGCCGCCGATCTCGGCGAGGGTCATCCCTTCGTAGTAGTAGAGCGTGATCACGAGGCGTTCGCGCTCCGGGAGGATGTTCACCGCGCGCCCGAGGATCTGGCGCATCTCCTGGTTCTCGAACGTGAGGACCGGGTCGATCGCCTTCGTGTCCTCGATCGTCTCCACGAGCGCGAGCCGCTCCCCCTTGTCGCCGCCCACCGACAGCAGCTCGTCGAGGGCCACGACCGAGACCAGGTTGATCTGAGTGAGCATCTCGCCCAGGCCGTCCACGGACACACCGAGCTTCTCGGCGAGTTCCCCGTCCGACGGCGGGCGACGGAGATCGCTCTCCAGCTCCCCGATGGCCCGCTCGACTTCGCGGGCCTTGAAGCGAACCGACCTCGGGATCCAGTCGATCGCCCGCAGCTCATCGATGATCGCCCCTCGAACCCGCGACATCGCATAGGTCTCGAACTTGATGGCCCGGCCGGGGTCGAACTTCTCTATGGCGTCGATGAGCCCGAAGATGCCGTAGGAGACGAGGTCGGCATGCTCGATGGTCGGCGGCAGGCCGACCGACACCCGGCCGGCCACGAACTTGACGAGCGGCGAGTAGTGCAGGATGAGCCGGTCGCGAGTCTGCAGCGAGCCGGTGGTCTTGAACTCCCGCCACAGGACGTCAATCGCCGAGCCCTCGGGCGCCCCCGGCGCTCCGGCCACCTCCCGTGGCGCCGTCGCTGTGGGCTGCTTCCGAGAGCGACGCGCCGGGTCAGGCCCGGGGGTGCGCGAGCTCATAGATTCTCCGTAGGCGCTCCCTCGACACGTGAGTGTAGATCTGGGTCGTACCGATGTCCACGTGCCCGAGCAGCTCCTGCACGCTGCGAAGATCCGCGCCCCCCTCGAGAAGGTGGGTGGCGAAGGTGTGCCGCAACGTGTGCGGGGAGATCCTACTCGCGGGGGCGATCTCGCGGGCGTATCGGGTGACCATCGCCCGGACGTCTCGCTGCCCGATCCTCTTTCCCCGCAGGTTGTAGAAGAGCGCGGCGGGCGGAGCGCCGGGCGCAGACATCGCCGGCCGGGCCTTGGCGAGGTAGCGTCGGAGAGCATCGAGCGCCGGCTCACCGAGCGGAACCACCCGTTCCTTGCTCCCCTTGCCGAGCACGCGCACGCGCCGGTCCCGGAAGTCGACCCCATCGACGTCGAGCGAGCACAGCTCCTCGACCCGGATCCCGGCCCCGTACAGAAGCTCGAGGATCGCCCGGTCCCGCAGACCGGCCGGCTCGTCGCCCGGCGGCAGATCGAGGAGCGCCTCGACCTGCCCGCGCTTCAAGACCGAGGGGAGAGGGCGCCCGCGCTTCGGGGTGACCACGAGTGCCGCCGGGTTGTCGCGCCGCTCCGAGATACGCGCGAGAAACCGGTAGAAGCTCCTGAGGGAAGCCGCCTTGCGAGCGACGCTCGACCGAGCGAAGCCGCGGGTGGTGAGCCACGCGAGGAAGCGGCGCACCGTGTCCGGCGAGGCGCGCAGAGGATCGGCCCGCAGGCGCCGGCAGAACTCCCCGAACTGCTCCAGGTCCCGCCGGTACGCCGCGACCGTGTTCGGCGAGAGGTTCCGCTCCAGGCCCAGATGGCGCAGGAATGCGACGAGAGCAGCAGCGTCCAAGCCCCCGGCCTCCGCCGCCGGCCGCCGCGCCGCGCCCGCTCCTCCCACGCCGAGTCGTTCCTACCCTCGGCGCGCCGCCAGGTCAAGCACGCCGCGCGCCGGGAGACCGGACGAGGCCCGCCGGCATCCGGGCACCGGCCCCGCTACGGCACGACCCGCAAACCGCGCTGCAGGAAGTTCCTGTCGAACGCGAAAGCCTCCCGGCACCCCTCGCGGTCCATCAGAGCGAACGAAGTGGCGTCCACGTAGCTCCACGCCTTGTCGGCGTGGGACTCCAGGATGGACCAGGCCTCCTCCTCGATCTCGTCGTCGACTCGCGCCAGCTCCACCCCCTCGCCCGACCTGAAAGCCCGCCCCCAGGCAATCGCCTCGGGGCGCCCGACCCGGACGAGCAGGGCCGTGTACGTTTCCGCGAACACATAGTTCGAGGTCAAGAGCCGGACCCCCTCGGACACGAGGTCCGCGAGCGTCCTCCTTGCGATCCGGTGCTCGCCCTCCGAGCGGTTCCGCAAGGCCACGAACGCGCCGGTGTCGACGAAGACTCTTCTCACCGGCCGTAGACATCCTCGTCGATCGTCGACACCGTGGACCCGCGAGGTCCCTTCCCCGGCGGCTCCTCGAGCAGGTACCGGATGAAGGGGTCCTCCGCCGGCGCCCCACGACTCGCACGAGCGGCGTCGACCAGCTCCCTCACCAAGCTCGCGATGCTGCCACCCCGGCCGGCCCGGCACTTCAGCCACCGGTACTGGTCCTCGTCGAGATAGAGCTGGGTTCGGTGCCGCTTCATGACATCATACAGTATACATCACCACCCCCTCCGGACCGCTGGGTCCAGCCGTCACCGGGTCCGGTGGTAGGCCCCGCCCGGCCCGCGCGCCACCAACCCCGCCAGCTCGAGCCTGGTGAGCACTCGCGACGCCGCGGCCGCCGCGAGTGCGCACCGGACGAGGATCGTCTCGACCCGTGCCGGCTCCCTGCCGACCGCGGCGAGCACGCGCGCCTCATCCTCGGACAGCCCCGCCTCGGGCGACGGGGGCGCAAGGCGCATCCCGAGCAGCCCCGCCGCCTTGCCGACCTCGTCGATCACGTCGGAGGCTCCGCGGCACACGCGCGCGCCGTCGTAGATGAGCCGGTGCGTGCCGGCCGACCGGTCCGAGCGGACGTCTCCCGGAACCGCGAAGACGTCCCGGCCGGACTCGTTGGCCAGGCGCGCGGTGATCAAGGCGCCGCTCTTCTCGGCCGCCTGGACGACCACCACTCCGAGGCACATGCCGGCGATGATCCGGTTGCGCTCTGGAAATCGGTACGCGAGCGACGGCGTGCGCGCGGGGTGCTCCGACACCACGGCGCCCCCTTCGGCGATGCGCTCGTACAGGCGGCGGTTCGTCGCCGGATAGGGCACCTCGACGCCCCCGGCGAGCACCGCGACGGTCGGCCCGCCGGCCTCGAGGGCTCCGAGGTGAGCTTCGCTATCGACTCCGCGCGCCATGCCGCTCACGACGCACAGCCCCGCCAGGGCCAGGTCTCGGGTGAGCGCCCTCGCCACCTCCCGCCCGTAGGCGGTCGGCGTCCGCGATCCGACGACCGCGACGCAGGGGGGGAGCGTGCAGAGGCGCCGCCCGATCACGAAGAGCCGGTGCGGCGCTCCCTCGATCTCTGCGAGCAAGGCCGGGAACTCGGGATCGCCGCGCTCGATCGTGCGAGCCGTCCGCCCCGCGCCCCGGCCGGGAATCATCGCGGCCCGTCGAGGAACCGGTACCAGAGCGCCTCCTCCACGTCCTCGGGCCCGACGCTCCCGTGGCCGGCGAGGTCCGCCACCGTCCGAGCGACCCGGATGGCCCGGTGCGCGCCGCGCGCGCTGAGCCCGATCCTGTCGACCGCTGCCTCGCTCGCGCGGCGCGCCGAGGGCGTCAGCTCGCACACCCGCGCCAGCTCCCGCGGCGGGATCTCCGCGTTGCTCGTGCGACCGGAGCCGGCGAGCCGCTCGGCCTGCACGGCCCGCGCCGCCGCGACGCGCTCACGCACGGCCTCCGACGACTCCCCTTCGGCGGCCCCGAACAGCTCCTCGCGCGTCAGGCGGGTGACACGGACCCCAAGGTCGATCCGGTCGAGCATCGGTCCCGACAGCCGCCCCCGGTATGCCGCGACTGCGCCCGGCAGACACTCGCAGGCCTTCACGTGGTCGTCGAAGTATCCGCACGGACACGGGTTGCTCGCCGCGACGAGCTGGATGCGACACGGATAGGTCACCGCCCACCGGGCCCGCACGATCGTGACGGTCCCGTCCTCGAGCGGACCGCGAAGCGCCTCCAGCGCATCCCGGCGGAACTCCGCGACCTCGTCGAGGAACAGCACGCCGCGATGCGCGAGCGATGCCTCACCGGGCTGCGGCAGCCCTCCCCCGCCGCCGACGAGTCCCGCTGTCGAGATCGAGTGGTGCGGCGCGCGAAACGGGCGCTCCGAGACGATCGGCCGATCCTCCGGCAGGAGACCGGCGACCGAGTACATCCCCGTCAGCTCGAACGCCTCTTCGGGCTCGAGAGGCGGGAGGATGCCGGCCAGCCGCCGCGCGAGCATCGTCTTGCCGGCCCCCGGCGGGCCGGTCATCAGCATGTTGTGCCCACCCGCCGCGGCGAGTTCCAGCGCCCGCTTGGCCATGGACTGCCCGCGCACGTCTGCAAGGTCCGCCTCGTCGGAAGCGACCGCGGCCCCTCCGGCGACCGGCGCCGGCGGGCGGGCGAGGTCGGACTCTCCGCGAAGGAACCGCACGGCCTCGGCGAGGTGCTCCACCGGAAGAACCTCGACCCCTTCGACGAGCGCCGCCTCGTGCGCGTTCGCCGCCGGCACCATGACGGCCCGGCGGCCGTGCCTGCGCGCCGCGAGCGCCGAAGGCAGCACGCCTCGAACCCGCCGGACTGCGCCATCGAGCGACAGCTCCCCGATCAGGCAGAGCCCACGCAGCCGCTCCTGGGGCACCCGTCCGCAGGCAGCGAGCACGCCGACGGCCATCGCGAGGTCGAAGCCCGAGCCCGCCTTTCGCAGGTGCGCCGGCGACAGATTCACGACGACCCGGCGCATCGGCCATTGCTCGTCCGATGACTGGATCGCGGCGCGCACCCTCTCGCGCGCCTCCTGGACCGCGAGATCGGGCAGCCCGACCACCGCGAACGAGGGCAGCCCCTGCGCGATGGAGACCTCGACATCGACCGGATGGCCCTCCATGCCGATGACCGCGACCGTCCCCGCCTTGGCGATCAGAAGGCGCCCTCGATGTGAGTCACCGAGAAGCCGCCGCGATCCCACACGATGTCGACTACGTCGAAGCGCACTTCCCCGGCCTCCGGGCGGCGCTCGGCGAGGTAGCGCATCGCGAGGGACCGGATGCGCGCCCGCTTGCGGTGGGTGACGGCCTCGGCCGGCGTGCCGAATCCGCGGGAGCGCCGGGTCTTCACCTCGACGAAGGCCAGGACAGCCCCGCGGCGCGCGACGATGTCGATCTCGCCCTCGCGCGCGCGGACGTTCCGGTCGATCACGCGCCAGCCACGGCGCTCGAGCCAGCGCGCCGCGAGATCCTCGCCGGCGAGCCCGAGCGCGCGCGCGCCGGCCGCTCCAGAAGACATGGAGCGACCCTACCCGCCGGCTGCGACGGCGACGAGGGGGCAATGGTCGCGACGCGGACGACCGCCTCGGAACGCCATCGGATAATCGTCGCGAGCACGCCGCTCGCGCCGCCGCTACCGGGCCGCCGAGCCCCCCGGCCCCGGTTCCTCCTCGGAGCGCCGCTCCTCGATGCTCACGTCGTGAAAGGTGATCACCCGCACCTCGGCCACGAATCGCGCCGCCCGGTACGTGTCCCACACCCAGCAGTCGCTGAGGGTCAGGTCCAGACACACGTCCCCGCCGCGCGCGCGCTCCTCGACCTTCACCTGGTTCGCGAGGTACAGGCGCCGGTCGGTCTCGACGACGTAGCGGAACATCGGCAGCACGTCGCGGTACTCGCGATAGAGCGACAGCTCCATCTCCGCCTCGTATCGCTCCACGTCCTCGATGCTCACGTCCATCCTCCCTCGACGCCGGTCGAAGTCCCGCCGGGCGCCACGCCGGCGAACGAGAGGCGGTGGACCGGGGCCGGTCCGTGCGCGCGGAGGGCACGCCAGTGCTCGGCGGTCCCGTACCCCTTGTTGCGGTCGAAGCCGAACCGGGGATAGGCGCGATGGAGCCGCGCCATTGCGCCGTCCCGCGCCACCTTCGCCACGATGGACGCCGCCGCCACGCTCGCCGAGACGCGGTCGCCCTTCTTGCTGGAAAGGGCGGGCGCCGGCAGACGGCTCGGGCGAAACCCGTCGGCGAGCACGTAGTCCGGAACGGGGCGCAGCAGGGCCACCGCGCGCCCGAGAGCCCACAGGTTCGACCGGTGGAGCCCCCTGCGGTCGATCCGGCCGGGCGTCACGCGAACGACCGAGACCGCCAGGGCCTGACGGCGGATCTCACGATCCAGGCGCGCGCGAGAGAGGGGTGTGAGGAGCTTGGAATCCCTGAGGCCCCGCAGCTCATACCGCTCCGGCAGGATCACCGCTGCCGCGACGAGCGGACCCGCGAGGGCCCCCCGCCCAGCCTCATCGACCCCCGCGACCAAGAGGAATCCCTCCGACCGCAGCCGCCGCTCGATCCCCCCGTCGGGCTTCACGCTCAAAGAATACGCCGCACCACACCGCTGCCCCGCGATCCCCGGCGGCCTCCACGCGCTAGGCGGCTCGGCGCGGCGGGACGGCTCGCCGGCGAGTCCGGCGCACCAGGCCGATCGCCACGACGGCAGGGAACGTGCCCGCGGCCGCGGCCGGGCCGTAGGGGGGAGTCGTGAAGATCTTGGCGCGACCCGGTGGCCAGATCCGGATGAACGCCTTCCCGACGATGTCCGACCGGCGGATCGGTCCGAGGCTGAAGCGGCTGTCGGAGGAGTTCGTGCGGTTGTCGCCCATCATGAAGTAGTGCCCGGCCGGCACCTTGAACGGACCGAACGGCCGGTCGTCCCGGTGCGCGTAGGGCTCCCGCAGACGCAGCTTCGTCCCGTCCGGACGGGTGATCGTGATCACGCTGTCGCGGTAGGAGAGCGTCTCGCCCGGCAGCCCGATGAGCCGCTTGATGAAGTCCCGCTCCCCCGGTTGAGCCACCCCAAGCCCCTCGGTGAGGAAGTCGGTGACCTTGCGTATGAGGGACCGAGGGCGCCCGTCGCGCTCGGCGACGAACACCATGATCTCCCCGCGGCGGGGCTCGCGGAATCGGTACACCAGCTTGTTCACGAGCACGCGGTCGTTCCTCAGAAGCGTCGCCTCCATGGACTCCGAAGGGATGTAGAACGCCTGGATCAGGAACGTCTTGATCAGCAGGGCCAGCCCGAAGGCGATCAGGATCAGAACGGGAAGCTCGCGGAAGAAGGCGAGCCGGCCGGGTTTCTCGGGCGGGGTCGATGCGGGGCGCTCCGGCCAGTCGGTCTGGAGCTGGGTCCCTACGCCCGGAAGGACCGGCTCCGCGGGCGGGGGACCGCCTTCGGGTGGGAGTGGCTGCATCGCGCGCCCGGGACTCTAACTCCGGCCGGGTCCGGTCGGAGATTCCTCGGGCGCGAGTTCCACCACCGAGACCTCCTCCGCCGCGCTCTCGACCGGAATCCGCGTCCGCCGCTCGCGGATCTTCGCGTGCCGCCCGGTCCGCTCACGCAGGTAGTACAGCTTCGCCCGGCGGACCCGGCCGTGCTGGACGATCTCGATCGAGGCCACAACCGGCGAGTGGAGGGGGAACGTCCGCTCGACGCCCACCCCAAAGGAGATCTTCCGGACGGTGAACGACTCCCGCAGACCCCCTCCGCGGCGGCTGATCACCACTCCCTGGAATACCTGGAGGCGCTCCCGGCCGGCCTCGGCCACCTTCACGTGCACCTTGACGGCGTCGCCGGGGCGGAACTGCGGCAGATCCTTCCGCAGCCGCGGGCGCTCGACGAAGTCGATCCTGTTCACGGTCGCGCGCTCCTAGAGGTCGGTGGTCGGTGACCCGTCATGCTACCAGGCTCGGCGCGGACCACCAACGAGGCGCTCCCGGCGTCCCAGCTCCGCGTCAAGTCTCGGGATGAGCCAGCCCGGGGCTGCTTGGCCCGGCGGGTTGGGGAGCCGACGACAGGGAGCATAGCCGCGTGGGGCTGGCCGAGAGGGACAGGCGGGACGGGACGGCTTCCGGCGGGCGCAGGGACCACCGAGCATGTGGACTCGGCAGCGCGAGGCCCCTCAGCAGCCTACGAGTGAGAGCGCGAGCCCGGGATCCCGCGCGAGGGTGCGAAGCCCTTCGGCGATGTTCGTCTCGCCCGCCAGTCCCGTCGGGCCGAGCGCCAGGTTCCGCAGCGACGCGAGCGCCCGCGCGCCGCTCTTGGTCCGGGCCTGGCAGCGATCCTCGTCGAAGTTCCAGTCCCTCACCCAGTGGAGGCGATTCTGGGAGTGTGAGCAGGAATCTCCCGAGAGGAGCTGTGCGAAGAAGTGGTCGACGATCGGCAGGGCCCCGAGCACCTCGGCGCGCAAGGAAAGGGACCCCCCTGCCGGCCGCCTGCTTGCGTCTATGCCGGTTCCCACGGCGACTGCGTGACGTCGATCAGGTACTGGCCCTCATCCTCTCTCGCCGGATCGGCCGGAGCGAAGAGATCCCAGCTCGCCGATGGGCGCCCAGGCCGATCCGTCCGCCGGGCAGCGCCAGACCGCCTCGTTCTTCACGACCGCGGCCTCCAGCGGATGCTCATGCGCCGGACACTTCGGCCAGGCCTCCCAGAGCTCGTCGATTACGTAATAGTGCTGGATGAGATCGGCGAGCAAGACGGTGATTGCGCCGGCGGACGGTGAGATCCGATCCTCGTCGCGGAGCGCGACCCCACGCGAACCGATAGGGACGCCGAGCCGCGTAACGACGTACTCGATCCCTTCAGGGGTAAGCCGTGGCACGATATCGTCCGTGAGGCGCGTCGTCGCGAGGACGTCCCTCCTCACACGCGCACACGCACCGGCAGCCACTTCTTCCAGGTCGGCACTCACGGCGATCCCGCGCGCTCTCGCACTTGGAGTCGATTCTCTGCCACCGCGGCGCGGGCGTTCATCGGGCCCATTTCAGGGGCCCCCGACGATGCAGTAGTAATCCCCAAAGCTCTCCCACCCCGTCGGACCGTCGGCCTTGAAATACAGGTGCCACCGCTGGCCGGTCTCCATGCGGGTGAAGGAGTTCTTGCTCCCGTGGTATAGGTAGTCGGCCGGATGCGGCCGGCCATAATGATCCCAAGTATCCAGCACCTCGTTCAGCCAGAGATCGTGATACCAGATCAGACTGGAACCCGGGCCACCGTGCAGCCCCTGCGAGTACTCTGACAGCCGAACTCCCCACTGGAAACGTCCGTTGTCCGAAGCACTGGCCAGCGGGTACTCAGCTTCCATCCATCCCAGCGGGGTATCGAAGCGATGATCGCAATCCTGCGAATAGGCAGGCGCGCCGTAGCAGACGGTCCCGCCGGCCGCGCTCTCCGGCCCGTTGGATGCTGGAATCACCGGTCGCACGCCGAAGGTGTCATACCATCCGACAATCACTGGCGGATCACAGGTCACCGCAGCGGCCGCAGGACGGGATTGGATGGGCAGGATGACGGCAACCAACACACCGAGGGTTCCCACCAGGAGCCGCGCGTGCGGGCCCAACTTACAAGCGGGCGCAGGGTCACGCCTACCAACGGGGGGGAACAATGAGGAGGAACTGCGCTGACCCATCCCGCACCTCCTGGGTGAAGGGGTACCTACCGTCCTGCAAGAGGCACGCCCTCTCTTACGTCGGCGCGCTGGACCCCGTCAAGACGACCCCGTCGCCGTGGAGAGCCGCTGAGAGCCGGTGGACCTGATGGCCCTGCTCGTCGCCGCACTCAGCGACGTAGCACATCGAGCGGCCGATCGGCCGGCAGGAGCCGAGGTAGTGGTGGGAGTCGACCAGCTCATCGAAGCGAGCAGGCTCGGCGCGAAGGGCCGGTCGGACGACGAGGCGCTCGAAGGGGAGCCCGGCTTCTCCTGGCATCCTCCAGTTTCCTTCAGCCGCGATCAGCCAGCGGCAGTACCGTCGCAACAGAGCAGGTCAGCGACGCTCAGCTCCTGACTCTGACCTGATCCTCCCGCGCATCCTCACCCGGCGGACAGAGGTGGCAGCAGATCGGGGCGCCGCGCGCGGGTCCTTCGCGCGGCCTCCTCGCGCCGCCAGCGCTCGATCTCGGCGTGATTGCCCGACACCAGCACCTCCGGGACCCCCATGCCGCGGAACTCCGCGGGGCGCGTGTAGTGGGGGAAATCCAGAAGGCCGGTCGTGAAGGACTCCTCCTGGAGAGACGCCTCGTCGCCGACGACTCCTGGAACCAGGCGCGCGACGGCCTCGACCACCACGAGGGCGGCGGCTTCCCCGCCGGCGAGCACGTAGTCGCCGATCGACACCTGGTCGGTCGCGAGGTGGTCGGCGACGCGCTCGTCCACTCCCTCGTAGCGGCCGCACATCAGGATCAGGTGAGCCTGCCGCGCGAGGTCCTCCGCCAGGCCCTGGTCGAGCCGGCGTCCGGCCGGGGTCAAAAGGACTCTCCGCGCCGCGCGCCATCCCGGGATCGCCTCGACGGCCGCGAACCACGGCTCGGGCTTCATGACCATCCCCGGGCCACCCCCGAACGGCTCGTCGTCCACGGTGCGGTGCCGGTCGGTCGCGTGGTCCCTGAGATCGTGGACGCGGGCGTCGATCAGCCCGCGCGCGCGGGCCCTCCCGAGAAGGCTGAGAGCGAGAGGCACCTCGAAGTACTCCGGGAAGATCGTGACGAGGTCGATCCTGATCGGCGGGGCCCCCCTCATTCGAGCATCCCCGGCTGCGGGCGGATCGTGATCCTCCCAGACTGGAGATCCACCGAGCGGATCACCTCGGCGACGGCGGGCAGCATCACTTCGCCCCCGCCGACATCGACCACCCACACGTCGTGCGCGGGCGCGCTCACAACCCGCGCGATCCGACCGATCCGCCGCCCGGACTCGTCTGCGACCTCGAGGCCCTCGATCTGGTGGGGGAAGTAGGAGCCCTCCGGAGGGGTCATCGCCTCTGAGGATGGGATCGACAGCAGAGTCCCGCGCGCCGCCTCGGCCCCGTCGCGGTCGGCGATCTCCCGGAAGCGCACGAGAAGCCTCCCCCCGCTCCCGCGCGAAGACTCCACCGTGAGAGTTGCGACCCGGCCGTCGGGGCGTTCTGCGCCCAGCAGAGCCCCGGCACGAAAGCGCTGCGGCGCGTCCGAGAGGGATTCCACGAGGACCTCCCCGCGCACTCCGTGGGGCCGCACGATTCTGCCGACGACCAGCCGCTCGGGAACCCGGCCTCCCCGGTCCGCATCCTCTCGCTCGCTCCCCGGCACCGGAGCGCCCACCGCGCTACTCGACGATCTCGACCGTGGCGTGCACGCCGGCCTTCGCCGCGGCGGCCTTGACCACCTGCCGGAGCGCGCGCGCGGTGTGCCCCTGCTTGCCGATCACGCGGCCCATGTCCTCGGGGTTCACCCGGAGCTGGAGCACGAGAGCGCGCTCGCCCTGCACGGCCGTCACCGCGACGTCCTCGGCGTGCTGGACGAGCGACCGGGCGAGGTAGTCGAGGGTGCCCCTTACGAGGCTACCCGCGCCTTCTTCGCCTGCTTGGCCTTCTGCCATATGCCCGCGCGCTTCAGCAGGGCGACGACCGACTCCGAGGGCTGGGCGCCCTTGCGGAGCCACTCGAGCGCCTCCGTCTCGTCGATCTCGATCTGGGAGGGATTCGTCAGGGGGTTGTAGCGTCCGATCACCGACACGAACCGCCCGTCGCGGGCGGCGCGCTGGTCGGCGACGACCACCCGATAGGCGGGCTGCTTGCGCTTTCCTGTTCGCATCAGACGGATTCTCAGCATGACGGGTTGATAGGGTACCCGATGCCGGCCCCGCGCGCGAGCTCAGCGACGGCGCTTCTTCCCCTTCCCGTGCTGCTTCCCCGGCTTGTGGCGGTCCTTCGCGCGGGCCCTGCCGGCCTGCCCTCCGGGGCCCTTGAGAGCGGGCACCCCCGGAATCCCCCCTCCGGTCATCGCGCGCATCATCTTCCTCGCCTGGTCGAACTGGCGCACCAGCCCGTTCACGTCCCCGGTCGACGTGCCGCTGCCAAGCGAGATGCGCGCGCGCCGGCCCCCCCCGATGATCGACGGGTCCCGACGCTCCGCGGGGGTCATCGAGCAGATGATCGCCTCGGCGCGACCGAGATCCCGCTCGTCGATCTCCAGGCCCTTCAGTTGCGCGCCGGCGCCGGGGATCATCCCGAGAAGGCTCTGCAGCGGCCCCATCTTCCGGAGTCCGCGCATCTGCTCCAGAAAGTCCTCAAGCGTGAAGGAGGCCTTCAGGAGCTTCTCCTCCATGCGCGCGCGCTCGTCCTCCTCGAACGCCGACTCGGCCTTCTCGATGAGCGTGAGCATGTCCCCCATGCCGAGTATCCGCTGGGCCATCCGGTCGGGATGGAACGTCTCCAGGGTGTCGAGGCCCTCGCCCTGCGAGGCGAACTTGACCGGCCGCCCCGAAACGTGCGCGATCGAGAGCGCCGCGCCTCCGCGCGCGTCCCCGTCGAGCTTCGTGAGCACGATCCCGGTGTAGTCGACGCGATCCAGGAACGCGGTCGCCACGTTCACGGCGTCCTGGCCGGTCATCGCGTCGCACACGAGCAGCGTCTCGATCGGTCGCACGGCGTCCCGGATCGCCGCGGCCTCAGCCATCATCTCCTCGTCTACGTGCAGGCGCCCGGCGGTGTCGACCACGACGACGTCGCGGGCGAGGCGCTCGGCTTCTCGCATGCCCTCGCGGGCGACCTCGACCGCTCCCATCCCCTCTCGCGCGACCACCGGGACGCCGGCTTGACGGCCGAGGAGCACGAGCTGTTCAACGGCCGCCGGCCTCCGCATGTCGGCCGCGACGAGGAGGGGTTGCTTTCCCTTGCCCTTCAAGTGCAGGGCGAGCTTCGCCGCGGCGGTGGTCTTCCCGGATCCCTGCAACCCGGCGAGCATGATCACCGTCGGGGGCTTCGGCGCCACCCGAAGCGGAACCGCCTTGGATCCGAGGATCGCCGTCAGCTCCTCGAACACGATCTTCACGACCTGCTGCCCCGGGTTGAGGGCCCGGCTCACCTCCACCCCGACGGCGCGCTCGCGCACGCGCCCGACGAACTCCCGGACCACCTGGGAGTGCACGTCGGCCTCGAGGAGGGCGAGCCGCACCTCCCGCAGCACCTCGTCGGCGTGGGCCTCGGTCACGCGCCCGAGACCCCGGAGGCGGCGGAATACCCCCTCCAGACGCTCGCTCAAGGCCTCGAACATGTGCGAGCCATGGTATCGGACGCCCCGGGAGGGGGTGCCGGACGAGAAAAAGGTGTATGAATGGGCTAAGGGGGATCGCTCCGGCCGACGATAACAAAACGGGGGGTCGGTGCGTCCACCGCGAAGGAGCACTCTCACCACATGACGATAGGCGAGAGCCTCGAGCGGCGGATCGGGCTCGAGCGGGTGCTGGTTCGCATCCGCTGGTTCGGCGTTGTCTTCGGCGTCTTTCAGATCACCGAGTACCACTCGGCCGATCTGCATCCCCCGGCGTGGACCCGAGCGACGACTTCGTCGGATCGGGGCCACGGCGTTCGCCTGCGACCTCGCGGTCCTCACGGCCATCACGTGGATCTACTCGTTCGAGAAATACGGCGCCACCTGGATCATCCTCTACATCGGCCCGATGGAAGGGGCGCTCCGCTACCAGATGCGCGGAGCGATGGCTCCGCTGCTCCTCGCTCTGGTCACGGAGCCGGTCCGCGACCTCGTCAGCTCAAACATCTACGGATACCCGTTCGTGCCCGGCAACGTGTCGTTCCGCCTCGGCATCATGACGGTCATCGCGTGGACGGCCGGGGCGATGTCCGCCCGGCTCGCGCGCGAGAGCGCGCAGGCCAAACAGCTCGCCGATCGCGAGGCGGCGCTTCACCGGGAGCTGCGCGCGTTCCACGACGTGCTGCTCGCCGGCGTCTCGACGGCCGGCCTCGGCGAGGCGCTGCAGTCCATGGTGGAGCGCATCGGGCGGGACTTCGGCTACGCGAGCCTCACGGTGCTCCTGATGGAGACCGACGGCCGGCTCCTCCCCGCCGCATCGTACGGCTCCCCCCACCTCCTCTCCCGAGCCCTCGCGCCCGGGGAGGGAATCCCCGGTGAGGTCGCCGCGACCGGCCGACCGCTGCTCGTCCCGGACGTCTCCGCCGACCCCCGCTCCGCCCAGGGGGATCCGGCCACCCTTTCGGAGCTCGGCGTCCCGATCGTCGCGGGGAGCCAGGTCGCCGGCGTTCTCAGCGCCGGGAGCCGCGCGCCGGACGCCTTCGGCAACTCCGACACCGTGCGGCTGGAGAGGATCGCCGCCTACATGTCATTGGTGATCGAGAACGCTCGGCTGCTCTCCCAGGAGCGCGCGACGATCGACCGGCTCCGCGAGCTGGACACCATGAAGTCGGACTTCGTGGCGATCACCTCGCACGAGCTGCGGACTCCCCTCACCGCGATGCGAGGGTTCATCAAGACCCTGCGCCGGCCCGACCTCACGGTCGGGGAGGACGAGCTGAACGAGTTCCTCGCGATCCTCGACCGGCAGTCCGACCGGCTTGCGCGGCTGGTCGAGGATCTGCTCATCGTCTCCCGGATCGACGCAGGCGCGCTCCATCTGCGGATGGAGCCGGTCGACGTCGAGGAGTGCTTCCGCGAGACCCTCCACGAACTCGGACCGAGCGCGGCGAGCGTCGCGCTGCACGTGACTCCCGGCCTGGCAAGGATCGTCACCGATTCCCAGCGGCTCGGCCAGATCACGCGAAACCTCCTGGAGAACGCGCTCAAGTTCTCGCCCGTCGAGTCGGGCGTCCGCCTCAGCGCGTGCCGGGACGCCGATCATCTCGTCATCGAGGTAGCCGACAAGGGACCCGGTATCCCGGCCGAGGACATCACCAGAGTCTTCGAGCGGTTCCATCAGGTCGGCGGCTCGCTGCGCCGGCGCGCGGACGGCTTCGGGCTCGGCCTCTACATCACCAAGCGGCTCGTCGAAGTGCTCGGCGGGACGGTCGGGGTCGAAAGCGAAGTCGGCGCCGGCACCACCTTCCGGGTGCGCCTCCCCCTGGCGCCCGTTGCAAGCCCCCCGGCCGGTCAGTCGCCGATCAGAGCGTCGACGAATCCCTCGGGGTCGAACGGCGCGAGGTCGTAGGCCCCTTCGCCGAGCCCCACGAGCTTGACCGGCAGACCCAGCTCCTGCTGAACGGCGATCACGATTCCCCCCTTCGCCGTCCCGTCGAGCTTGGTCAGCGCGACCCCCGTGACCCCCGCAGAGTCCGCGAACGCGCGCGCCTGCTGGATCCCGTTCTGCCCGGTGGTGGCATCCAGCACGAGCAGCACCTCGTCGGGTGGACCCGCCTCCCGCTCGATCACGCGGCGGATCTTCGCCAGCTCCTCCATGAGGTTCTTCTTCGTGTGAAGCCTGCCGGCCGTGTCCACGATCAGAACGTCGGCTCCCCGCGCGCGAGCCGCCTTCACGGCATCGAACGCGACGGCGGCGGGGTCGGCCCCCGGCGCGTGTCTCACGACCTCGGCGCCCGCAGCCTCCGCCCAGCGCGCGAGCTGCTCGTCGGCCGCCGCCCGGAACGTATCGGCCGCCGCAAGCACGACACGGCTCCCCTCGTCGGCAAGCGACCGCGCGAGCTTGCCGATCGTCGTCGTCTTGCCCGTCCCGTTCACCCCGGTCACCAGCCATATCGACAGACCCTCGGGTTTCCGGGCGAGCCGGCGGTCGGCGGTGCCGAGGATCTCGAGCAGCTCCGCGCGAAGCCGCTCCTCAAGGGACTGCGGCGCCGATCGCGCCCTGAGATCACCGACGATCTTCGCCGTCGCCACGACCCCCACGTCGGCCCGGATCAGGATCTCCTCGACCCCCTCCCAATCCGCCTCCGACAGCCCTCCCGTTCGGAGCGCGCGCGTCAGGGCCTCGCCGAACGAGGACCGCGCGCGAGAGAGGCGCTCGCGCAGAGAGGGGCGCGCGGGCGCGGGGGCCTCCGGCGGCGCGGGCGGGGCAGCCTCCGGCGGCGCGGGCGCGGGGGGGGCCTCCGGCGGCGCGGGCGCGGGGGCCTCCGGCGGCGCGGGCGCGGGGGCCTCCGG